>DAIDKJ010000130.1 GCA_027450105.1 Ferrovum sp. | reverse complement strand
ATGTACCGATAAAACGGGCACGCTCACCCAGGACAAGATCATCCTCGAAAAGCATGTGGACATCTATGGGCAGGAAAATGAAGATGTTCTGGAATATGCCTATTTGAACAGCTTTTACCAATCCGGCCTGAAAAACCTCCTGGATGTGGCGGTACTGGAATATGCCAGCACGAACGAGCGCTTGCGGGTGGAGGCCAATTATCGCAAGGTGGATGAAATCCCCTTCGATTTTCAGCGGCGGCGCATGTCCGTTGTGGTGGAGGGCAAGGGGCGCCATGTGCTCATCTGCAAGGGCGCCGTGGAAGAGGTCTTTTCCTGTTGCACCCATGCCGAGGTCAATGGCAGCGTGGTGCAACTGGACTCTTCCCATCTGGAGCAACTGGTTCAGGTGACTCGCGAATTGAATCAGGACGGTTTCCGGGTCATCGCCATCGCCTATAAGGAAACTCAGTCCAATACCTCCAATTACAGCATCAAGGATGAAGGCGAGTTGATTTTGGTAGGGTATATCGCTTTTCTGGATCCTCCCAAGGACAGTGCCCGCGAAGCCATCGCCGCATTGCATCGGCACGGGGTTGCCGTCAAAATCTTGACGGGAGACAACGAGGTGGTTACGCGCAAGGTATGCCACGAGGTGGGTTTGAAGGTTGACCGGATTCTGCTGGGCTCGGACTTGGAATTGCTCAGCGATGAGGAACTGGCTGAGCAGGCCGAACAAGTGGTGGTATTTGCCAAACTGTCACCAGCCCAGAAGGCGCGTGTCATCAAGGCCCTGCATTTACGCGGCCATGTGGTGGGCTTCATGGGCGATGGCATCAATGACGGTCCGGCGCTGAAGGCCGCCGACGTGGGCGTGTCGGTGGATACAGCGGTGGATATTGCCAAGGAATCCGCAGATATCATTCTGCTGGAAAAAAGTTTGATGGTACTGGAGGAAGGCGTCATCGAAGGGCGCAAGGTGTTTGGTAACATCGTCAAATATATCAAGATGGGTGCCAGCTCCAACTTCGGGAATATGTTCAGCGTGCTGGGTGCCAGCGCCTGGCTGCCCTTTTTGCCCATGCAGGCCATTCAGGTGCTGACCAACAATTTGCTCTATGATTTCTCGCAAACGGCTATTCCTACCGATAATGTGGATGAGGAATATATCTCCAAGCCCCGACGTTGGGATATTGCCAACATCACCCGTTTCATGGTGATGTTGGGTCCCATCAGTTCCATCTTTGATTACGCCACCTTCGCGCTCATGTATTATGTGTTCAAGGCAAATTCCCTTGCGGGTGAATCCCTGTTCCAAACGGGGTGGTTTGTGGAGTCGCTTCTGTCGCAAACCTTGATCATCCACATCATTCGCACCGGACGGATTCCTTTTATCCAAAGTCGTGCCAGCTTGCCCATGTTTTTGACGACCGGCATCATTTGCACCTTCGGCCTGTGGTTGCCCTATTCGCCCTTTGCCCATGCCTTGGGCTTTACACCACTGCCCATGGCCTTTTGGCCTTACCTGGTACTCATCTTGATTGGTTATCTCACGTTGGCGCATCTCATGAAATCCTGGTTTATCCGGCGCTATGGTTTGAATTGATCGTGCCCGATCTGCAGGAGCTGTTTGGCCTGGAAGGCCCCTTGGCCAAGTCGCTGGCGGGTTACCGGGTGCGTCAAGAGCAACTGGAGCTGGCACAAGCCATCCAGCAGGCCATCGAGACGGCCCAATCACTGATTGCCGAGGCGGGCACGGGGACGGGTAAAACCTTTGCCTACCTGATTCCCGCCTTGCTCTCGGGGGGCAAGGTCCTCCTGTCCACAGGAACCAAAACCCTGCAAGATCAGCTGTTTCTCAGGGACATTCCCCTGTTGCGCAGGCTCTTGAATGTGCCCGTTAGCGTGGCGTTGCTCAAAGGGCGCGGCAATTACCTGTGTCATCACCATTTGCAGCAATTACGCCTGGAAGGCCGCTTTCCCGACCGGGAATGGGCCCATCAATTGGGGTTGATCCAGGCCTTTTCCCAATCCACCCAAAGCGGTGATATTTCCGAACTGGGGCAGATCTCCGAACAAGCCGCCATTTGGTCCCGAGTGACTTCTACCCGGGATAATTGCCTGGGCACCCTCTGTGCGTTTCATGAGCAATGCTTCGTATTGGCTGCACGCAGAAAGGCCCTGCAAGCGGACGTGGTGGTTGTGAATCATCATCTGTTTTTTGCCGATGTCCTGCTGCAGGATGAGGGGGCGGGGGAATTACTCCCGCAATGCCAGACGGTGATTCTGGATGAGGCGCATCAAATCCCCGAAACGGCACGGCTGTTTTTTGGGAAGTCTCTGTCCACCAACCAAATCCTCGATTTTGCCCGCGATACCCTCAAGGCCTACGTGGAAGCCGTGCTGGAACGGGATGTGATTGGGCCCTTGCTCACCGCCTTGGAAAAAGCGGCCCGTGATGTGCGGTTGTCTGTGGCCTTGCGCGAGGGCCGCCTATCGCAAGCGCAATTGCAGCAGCAGCCCGCCTTTTCTCCGGCCCTGGATCAGTTGGCCCTCACCCTCGAGGCGGTGTACGAACAATTACAACAGGACGAGGTACGCGCCGAAGCAGTACAAGCTGTGGCCCTGCGTGCCCAGGACTTGGGTCAGACCTTGCGGCACTGGCAAGGTAGTCCCAGTACCCAGATGCAGGTGCGCTGGGCTGAATGTTATACCCAATCTCTCCAACTCAATCTGACTCCGCTGGATTTGGGTCAATTGCTTCAGGCGCAATGGAGCAAGCGCGAGCGCAGCTGGATATTTCTTTCTGCCACCTTGTCCATGAAAGGAGACTTCAGTCATTTTCAGCAGGAAATGGGGCTGGAACAAGTGCCGGGGCGATGCTGGGAAAGCCCCTTCGATTATGGGCAACAGGGGCTGTTATACATTCCAGAGGGGCTGGCGTTACCCAATACCGCAGAGTTTACCGAGTCCGTGGTCCAGGCCGCCCTTCCCGTTTTGCAGGCCAGTGGAGGACGCGCCTTCATGTTGTTTACCAGTCACCGCGCCCTCAAGGAAGCTCAGGCCTTGTTGCGCGCTCATTTTCTGGAACAGCACTGGGAATACCCCTTGCTGGTGCAGGGAGAACAGAGCCGAACCGAATTGCTGCAACGCTTTCGTCAAGCGGGCAATGCGGTTTTGCTGGGAACCGGTTCCTTTTGGGAGGGGGTTGATATCCGGGGCGAGGCCCTGTCTTTGGTGATCATTGATAAAATTCCCTTTGCCGCTCCGGAAGACCCGGTATTGGCAGCGCGCCTGGAATCTTTGGAACAACAAGGAAAAAATCCCTTCATGGGGCATCAGCTGCCGCGCGCTGTGATCAGTTTGAAACAAGGTGCGGGGCGATTGATTCGGGATGAAGGAGATCGCGGCGTCCTGATGCTTTGCGATCGGCGCTTGCTGGAGAAACCCTATGGGCGACGCATCTGGATGAGCCTGCCACCCATGCGGCGCACTCGTTCCTTGCAGGAGGTGATGGAATTTTTTCAACAGAGTGCAGCGCAGTGACGATGGCCAGGGGCGGGCCCTGTGGGAATCGGGTCAGTCCTGTGTCTTGAGCGAGGACGCTTGAAGGCTGATGGGCAATTCGATTCTGGCCTCCAGGCCGCCACCCGCCCGCGGTAGAAGATCAAATCGACCATGATGCATGCGAATGATGCGATCCACGATGGCCAGTCCCAATCCCGAGCCCGGATGACCACTGCGCGCCGATTCGCGGCGCGTAAAGGGTTGCATGAGGCGCCCCACTTCTTGCACAGGAATGCCGGCTCCCCGATCCAGAATGCACAGGCGCAGCCATCCGGGCTGGCGTGTCAGGCTGATTTCGATGGGAGGGGCACCGTAGCGCAGAGAATTCTCCACCAGATTGGTGATGACGCGCTCCATGGCGCGCTCGTTGAGCGCGATGTCGGGCGTTTCTTCAAGAAGGAGCGTCACGGGATAGTTGCGATTGACGAATCGCTCGTGACAGACGCGAATGACTTCGTTCAGATTGCCGGGTACCAGCCAGTTTTCAGGCTCATTGCGGGCAAAATCCAGAAATTGATTGATGATCCGGTCGATTTCCTCCAAATCCTGAACCATCAATTCCAAAGTCTTCTGGTCCGTGCAGACCATCATTTCCAGGGCCAGACGCATGCGCGACAAGGGGGTGCGCAGATCGTGGGAAACTCCCGCCAGCATGATGGTGCGGTTGGTTTCAAAGGCATTCAGGGCGCGTTGCATGCTGCTGAACGCATTGCTCAAGGCGCGGATTTCCTGGGGTCCTTCGGTCTCGGAAATCAGGTCCGGCGTATGTCCCTGGGCGATGGATTGGGCCGCATCAGTCAAAACGCGCAACGGTTTGTTGATGCGACGCACCCCCCAGTACACGCCCATGACCGTCACCATGATCAACAGAGCCAGAAGTAGACCCCATTTGACGGGAAACCCCGAATCGAAGCGTTGCCGC
>DAIDKJ010000129.1:293-4475 GCA_027450105.1 Ferrovum sp. | reverse complement strand
AGGGGAGCACGGGCTCCATGACCGCAGTCCTGCAGGCGCTGATCCACCTGGTGCACGATGCGCACCCTTTTCCCGACGACCAATTGCCCCATACGGGCCTGCCCCTGGAACGCGAACGCCTGCTCTCGGCGCCCTTCATCCTGGATCCGGAATACGGCACCCGCTGTACCACCGCCCTGCTCTGGCGCCGGGATGGCACCACCGGCTTGATGGAGGAACGCTACGATGCCACAGGCGCCAGCACGGGCCTTTCCCAATTCTGGATTTGACGATACCTGGCCGGCATGAACCCCTTCGACCCTACCCTCCTGCTGACGCAAGAACTCCTGCGCCGCCCGTCCATCACCCCCCAGGATGAGGGGTGCCAAGCGCACCTGGCCCAACGCCTGGCAGCGCGCGGTTTTACGGCTCAGCACCTGCCCTTTGGGGCGGTGCAAAACCTGTGGGTGCGCCGCGGGCAGCAGGCCCCGCTCATCGTCTTTGCCGGACATACGGATGTGGTACCCCCCGGCGCGCTGGAGGGTTGGGACAGCCCCCCCTTCGAACCCACCCTGCGCGACGGGTATTTGATCGGGCGGGGTGCCGCCGACATGAAAGCCTCGGTGGCGGCCTTTGTTACCGCCCTGGAAGATTTTCTGGAGCGTTTTCCCAACCCACCCTGTTCCCTGGCGCTGCTCTTGACCTCGGACGAGGAAGGCCCCGCCACCGACGGCACGGTGCGCGTGGTGCAGTGGCTGCGGGAACACGGACAGATCCCCGATTATTGCCTGGTGGGCGAACCCACCTCGGTACACACCCTGGGAGACACCCTCAAAAACGGGCGCCGGGGCTCCCTGTCCGGCACCTTGACCGTGCGTGGCAAACAAGGCCATGTGGCCTACCCCCATCTGGCGCGCAATCCCATTCACCTGGTGGCCCCCGCCCTGACGGAATGGACCCGCATCGCCTGGGACGAGGCCAACGAACACTTTCCGGCCACCACCTTCCAGATCACCCGGATTCAGGGGGGAGCCGGAGCCGGCAATGTGATTCCTGGCGAGGTGGTCATCGGCTTCAACTTCCGGTTTTCCACGGCCAGTCCGGAACAGTCCCTGCGCCAGCGCACCGAAGCCCTGCTGCAGCGCCACGGACTGGACTTTTCAATTCGTTGGGAATTGGGCGCACAGCCTTTTCTGACCGGGGGGACAACCCTGGTGCGGGCCCTGCAAAGCGCCATTGGGCAGGTTACGGGGCTTACGGCCCAAGCCTCTACCAGTGGCGGTACATCGGACGGACGCTTCCTGATCACCCTGTGCCCGGAAGTGGTGGAGTTTGGTCCCTGCAATGCCACCATTCATCAACGTAACGAGTGCATCGCCGTGGATGACCTGCCGCGCCTGTCGGCCATCTATCGGCAAGTACTGCACACACTGGCCTTTCCGGAGCAACCCCATGACGCACCCTGACAGCCCCCGCCACCCCGATAGCATCCTGCTGCACCCCGAGGCCTTTTCCGCCCTGTGCACGGTGCGCCACTGGCTGCGCTATGCAGTAAGTCAGTTCACCCGCCATGAGCTGTTTTTTGGGCATGGTTTTCCGGGGCCCACGGCCGAAGCCAGTTATCTGATCTTGCATGCCTTGGGCCTGCCCCACGAAAGCCGCGATCTGTGGCTGGATGCGGTGTTGCTGCCCCAGGAACGGGAGGCCGTGTGGGCCCTGCTGGAGCAGCGCATCCTGACGCGCAAACCGGCCGCCTATCTGACTCGGGAAGCCTGGCTGGGGCCGTATCGGTTTTACGTGGACGAACGCACCCTCGTGCCCCGCTCCTTCATTGCCGAGGCCTTGAACGAGGGCTTGGACTACTGGATCGAAGATTTTGCCAGTCTGGAACGGGTGGCCGACATTTGCACGGGTGGCGGGTCGCTCGCCATCCTGCTGGCCCTGAAATGTCCTCAGGCCCGGGTAGATGCCGTGGACCTTTCGCCCCAGGCCCTGGAGGTGGCGGCCCTGAACCGGGCAGATTATGGCTTGCAGGAGCAGATCCGGTTGCTGCAGGGCGACCTCTTTGCAGGGCTCGAACCCGGCGCCTATGATTTGATTTTGTCCAACCCGCCTTACGTGGATGCTCCGGCCATGGCCAGCCTGCCCCCGGAATACCGGCAGGAGCCCGATCTGGCCCTGGCCAGCGGCGAAGACGGCCTGGAGCACACCCGGCGGCTACTCACCCAAGCCGCCACCTACCTCAAACCCGGTGGTCTGCTGGTGGTGGAAGTGGGCCATCAACGCGCCCGACTGGAGGCCGCCTTTGCCCATACCCCCTTTACCTGGCTGGATTTGCCAGCCGGGGACAGCTACGTTTTCGTGCTGCGCCGGGAAGACTTGCCACTTTGACGGGCTGGGGCAGCAGTCTTTTTGGCCGGATTGCGCAAGGGGCCAGGGCGTGCCACCCGAGAAACAGTGGCGCCTTTGGCAGTCCTGTTGGCGGTCTTCTCGAGGGCGCCCCTGGTGGCACCGGCATCCACCCGCGAACGTTTCCGTCGCGCCAGCACATCCCGCTGAGAAACTGGTAACGGCGCCATACCGGCCCATTCCAGCACGCGTTGCACCTGGGTGGGGTCCAACTCCATGAATTGCCCGCGTTTCAAGCGGGGTGGCAAATCGATGATGCCATAACGCACCCGGATCAAACGCCCCACCATCAAATGCAGGGCTTCGAACAGGCGCCGCACCTCGCGGTTACGTCCTTCCTTCAGGGTGACCTGATACCAGTGATTGGTCCCTTCCCCACCGTTATCGCGAATGCGTTCAAAGCGCGCCGGCCCGTCTTCCAGAAGAATTTCCCGGCAAGCCTCCTGCAGTTGCTCCTCGCTCAATTCACCCACCACGCGTACGGCATATTCCCGTTCCACCTCGAAGCGTGGGTGCATCAACTGATTGGCCAAGGTTCCACTGGTGGTGAACAGCAACAACCCGCTGGTATTGAAATCCAGCCGTCCCACACTGATCCATTTGGCCCCTCGCACCCGGGGCAGGACGTCAAACACCGAGGGGCGCCCCTCGGGGTCGTCGCGACTCACGATCTCGCCTTCCGGCTTATGGTACAGCAGCACACGCGGCGCCATTTCCGAAAAATTGAGGCGCACCTTGCGGCGCTCGATGGTGACCACATCCGTATCGGTAATCCGGGTACCTGTTGTGGCCACCTGGCCATTGACCCGCACCTCTCCGCGCGCGATCAGGGCTTCCATGTCACGCCGTGACCCCAGCCCGGATTGCGCCAGGATCTTATGTAATTTCTGTGTGTTCTGATTCATGAGAGAAGGGTACCAAAGGGGGAAGATCCCGCAGGGAGCGCAGGTTGAGGTCATCCAGCAACGTGGTGGTGGTGCCATACAACGCCGGACGTCCGGGGGTGTCGCGCTGCCCCACCACTTCGATCCAGCCGCGCAGCTCCAGGGTGCGCAATACCGGTGTGGCCACTGCCACGCCCCGGATTTCTTCGATATCACCGCGCGTAACCGGCTGGCGATAGGCGATGATGGCCAGCGTTTCCAGCACTGCCCGGGAATACCGCGGGGGCTTTTCAGCGCTGAGTCGCTGCAGCGCTTCCTGATAGGGGAGGCGGGTTTGAAAGCGCCAGCCCCCGGCCACCTGCACCAGTTCCAGAACCCGTGAATGCCATTCCTGTTGCAGTTGGGTGAGCAGCTCTTGCACCACCTGCGCTTCGATGGGCGGCTCGAACAGGCGCCGTAACTGTGCCACAGACAAGGGCTCGGGGCTGCTCAGCAGCGCCGCCTCCAGAATGCCTTGCGGCGTTATTGCACGACTATCCGCGCTCATGTGGGTGATTCCATGGGGGCCTTCCAAGGTTCGTTGGGCCCTGACAATCCTTCGTCCCGGGGGCCCGGCAGGGTCAAATACAGGGGTGCATAGGCTCGTTCCTGAGACACCAGGATCAGCCCTTCCTTCACCAGTTCCAAAACTGCCACAAAATGCACCACCACCAGTGCCACTCCGGCACCTGCGACCAACAGATCCTGAAACCCCAGTAGGGGTTGCAACTGCAGGCGGCGCAAAATCCGGGACATGTGGCTGCGCACCGACAATTGCTCGCGCTCCACCCGATGATGACGCTGGATGTTGGCCCGGGCCAGCACCTGCACCCAGGCCTCCTGCAAATCCTGCAACCGCAGTGTGGGCAGG
>DAIDKJ010000129.1:0-283 GCA_027450105.1 Ferrovum sp. | reverse complement strand
ACCTTGTCCTCGCGCTGCACCTGTACCGGCCAAAATTCTCGTCCGGCACGGGGCAGCTGATTCAGGGCCTGGGCTGCCGCTTTCATCTGTTCATACTCCAGCAGACGGCGCATGAGTTCGGCCCGGGGGTCCACTTCCTCTTCCGGGTCGGGGCTGGTGGGGCGCGGCAGCAACAGGCGCGACTTGATATCAATCAATACCGCCGCCATCAGCAGATAATCGGCCGCCAGCTCCAGGCGCCCACGGCGCATGGCTTCCACATAGAGCATGTACTGCCGGGCCA
>DAIDKJ010000128.1 GCA_027450105.1 Ferrovum sp. | reverse complement strand
GGTGTTGATCGAACCCGGGGTAGAAGCCGATGACGTCATCGGCACCCTCACCCGGCAGGCCAGTGCCCGCGGCATCCACACCCTCATCTCCACCGGGGACAAGGACATGGTGCAATTGCTGGATGCCCATACCCGCCTGCTCAACACCCTGTCCAACGAATCCACCGACAGCCAATCTGCTCAGGAAAAATACGGGATTACCCCCGCGCAGTTTGTGGATTATCTCACCTTGATCGGCGACAGTGCCGATAATGTTCCGGGCGTTTCCAAGGTGGGCCCCAAAACTGCGGCCAAATGGCTACAGCAGTACGGTACACTGGATGCGCTGCTGGCGCATCACCAGGACATTCGGGGGGCGGCGGGAGAATCCCTGCACGCAGCGCTGGACTGGTTGCCTCAGGCCCGGCGCCTGTTGACCATCCGCTGCGACGTGCCCCTGGCGCACACCCTGGATACCCTGCAACCCAGGCCCCCGGACGAAGAGGCCCTACAAGCATTGGCACAACGCTTTGATCTGCGCCATTGGCTCAAGAAAAACGACCCCCCGGCAGCCGCCAACGGCCCTCTGCCAAGTGGCTCCCTGCAAAGCGGCCCCGCTCTCCTGGAAAGCGCGCAACCGGTGGGCTACGAAACGCTCCTGACCCCGGAACAACTGGAGCACTGGCTGCAACGCCTGGCGCAACATCCCCTGGTGTCCTTCGATACCGAAAGCACGGGCCTGGACCCCCTGCAAGCCCGTCTGGTGGGCATGTCCTTTTGTATCGAACCCGGTGTGGCCGCATATCTTCCCCTAGGTCATACGGGACCCGACAGCTCCAGTCAATTGCCCAGGGACAGCACCATGGAGCGCCTGCGCTCCTGGCTGGAGGATCCGGCCGCCCCCAAGGTGGGGCAACATCTGAAGTTTGATCAACATATTCTGGCCAATCACGGCATTACCCTGCGCGGCATCGTTCACGACACCTTGCTCCAATCCTATTTGCTGGAGGCCCATCTGTCCCATGACCTGGGCAGTTTGATCCGGCGCCATCTGGGGCGGGATAGCGTGTCTTACGAGGCGGTCACCGGTAAGGGCATACATGCCATCGGGTTCGAGCAAGTGGCCTTGGACCAGGCCACCCACTATGCCGCCGAGGATGCCGACCTGACCCTGCAGGTGCATAGGCACCTGTATCCGCAACTGCAGGCTCTGCCGGCACTTTGTACCCTCTACCACACCCTGGAATTGCCCTTGCAGCAGGTGCTCTGGCGCATGGAGCGCAACGGCGTGCTACTGGACCCGGTGGCGCTGGCACGCCAAAGCCAGCAGTTGGCCGAACAATTGCTGGCTTTGGAAGATCGGGCTCATCAGGTGGCCGGCCATCCCTTCAACCTCAATTCACCCAAACAGGTGCAGGCGCTGCTGTTTGCAGAGCAGGGGCTGCCCGTGCTCAAAAAAACGCCGAAGGGAGATCCTTCCACCAACGAGGAGGTCTTGCAGCAACTGGCCCTGGACTACCCGCTGCCCAAAATCATCCTGGAATATCGCGGTTTGTCCAAGCTCAAATCCACCTATACCGATGCTCTCCCCAAACGCATCGACCCAGGCACCGGGCGGGTCCATACCCATTACGGGCAAGCCGTGGCCATGACCGGGCGCCTGTCCAGCAGCGAACCCAATTTGCAGAACATTCCCGTGCGCACCCCCGAAGGCCGGCGCATCCGGGCGGCCTTCATTGCCCCCCCCGGATGTGTTCTGGTGGCGGCCGATTATTCGCAAATCGAACTGCGCATCATGGCGCATCTGTCCTCGGACAGCAGCTTGTTGCAGGCCTTTGCGGCAGGGCTGGACGTGCACCGGGCCACGGCTGCCGAACTGTTTGGACTGGACCCGGCGGCCGTGAGCCCGGAACAGCGGCGTGCTGCCAAGGCTATCAATTTTGGGCTGATCTATGGCATGTCGGCCTTTGGGCTGGCCGCTCAACTGGGCATTGAACGCGCTGCCGCCCAGGCCTATATGGATCGGTATTTTCAGCGCTATCCCGGGGTGGCTCGCTATATGGAACAAACCCGGGCCCTGGCACGCCAACAGGGCTATGTGGAAACCCTTTTTGGCCGGCGACTCTGGTTTCCCGAGCTGCAGCATGGGGCGCCAGCGCGCCGTCAGGGCGCCGAACGCGCCGCCATCAACGCCCCCCTGCAAGGCACCGCTGCCGATCTGATCAAGCGCGCCATGCTGGCGGTACAGGCCTGGCTGGAGGCGCAGCAGATGCGCAGCCTGCTTATCATGCAGGTGCATGATGAATTGGTGTTGGAGGTTCCCCAGGAGGAACTGCCCATGGTGTTGCAACACGTGCCGCAATTGATGCAGGGGGTGGCGCAACTGGCCGTGCCCCTGTGGGTGGACGTGGGCCACGGGCCCCATTGGGAGGCCGCCCACTGATGCCGGCTGCTTTTCCACGCTTGGCGTTCAAGCGCCGTGCCCTGCGGGCCTACCTGCGCCAGGGGGGGCTCATAGCCTACGCCACCCAGGCGGTGTTCGGGTTGGGCTGCGATCCCCGCAGTGTTCTGGGTTTGCAGCGTTTGCGCACCCTCAAGCGGCGCCCCGTGCAAAAAGGTTTCATCGTCGTTGCCGATACCCCACAGCGCCTGGCCCCGTTTCACCAACCCTTGTCGCCAGCGCTTTTGGCCCGCTGCCAGAGCCGCTGGCCGGGACCCCACACCTGGCTCATCCCGGCGGCCCGGGGCGTGCCCTGCGCGCTACGCGGACGCGCCCGAAGGCCGGGCGAAGCCGCGCGCATTGCCCTGCGGGTAGACGCCCATCCGGATGTGGTGGCCTTATGCCGCGCCCTGCGCATGGCCCTGGTCTCCACCAGCGCCAATCATGCTGGCAAACGCCCGCTCAAGCACACGCGGGTCGTCCGGCAACAGTGGCCGGATCGGGTGCGCGTCATTCCCGGTCGGGTGCGGCCCCGGGCCCGGCCCTCCACCATCGCCGATCTGCTCTCCGGGCAGGTGTGGCGGGCATGAACCGATTGCGCGCCGGATCAATGCTTGAGGGCGCGCCAACCGATGTCGCTGCGATACTGCTGACCCTGAAAATGAATGTGTTGCACCCGCGCATAGGCCTGTTGGCGCGCAATGCGCAGCGTATCGCCCAAGCCACACACGCATAACACGCGCCCGCCGGCGCTGACCACCCGGGAGTCCTGCAACCGTGTTCCCGCATGGAACACGTGGGTTTCCGCCACGGTTTCCTGCAAGCCGTGAAGCACTTCACCCGTTTGCGGCTGGTGCGGATAACCGGCTGCAGCCAGCACAACCCCCAGGGCCGGGCGCCGATCCCACTGGGCTTCTACCTGGTGCAGGGTTCCGCCCACGCCGTGCTCCAGCAAGGTGAGCAAATCGCTTTTCAAACGCATGAGAATCGGCTGGGTTTCGGGGTCTCCCAGGCGACAGTTGAACTCCAGGGTTTTGACCTCGCCCTGGGGGGTGATCATCAAACCCGCATATAAAAAGCCGGTATAGGGCAAGCCTTCCGCGCGCATTCCCTGCACCGTGGGCAAAATGATGTCGTGCATGATGCGCCCATGCAGGGCCGGGGTTACCACCGGTGCCGGAGAATACGCCCCCATGCCCCCGGTATTGGGGCCCAGATCGCCATCCAGCAAGCGCTTGTGATCCTGGCTGGTGGCCAGTGGCAACACATGTTCCCCATCCACCATGACGATGAAGCTGGCCTCTTCTCCCAGCAAACATTCCTCGATGACCACCCGGTGTCCGGCCCCGCCCAGTGCCCCACCCATCATCTGGTCCACGGCCTGGTGGGCTTCTTGCAGGGTTTGAGCCACCACCACCCCCTTGCCAGCCGCCAGCCCATCGGCCTTGATGACGATGGGCGCCCCCACCTGGTCCAGCCAGGCGTGTGCCGCGCGCGTGTCGTCAAAGGTTTTGTAATCGGCCGTGGGAATGCCGTGACGGTGCATGAACTGTTTGGCAAAATCCTTCGAACCCTCCAGTTGCGCGGCGGCCTGGGTGGGTCCAAAAATAGCCAGTCCGGCGGCCCGGAAAGCATCCACCACCCCCTCTGCCAGGGGCGCTTCGGGGCCCACCACGGTGAGGGCAATGGACTCGGTGCGGGCAAATTCGAGCCATTGGGCCGTACCCTGCAGGGCCACGTTATACACCCCCTCCTCCTGTGCCGTACCCGCATTGCCCGGCGCCACATACACCCGTGACACCCGCGGCGACTGGGCCAGGCGCCAAGCCAGGGCATGTTCGCGCCCCCCAGAACCGATGACAAGAACTTTCATGGCAACCCTCAGTGGCGAAAGTGGCGAATGCCCGTGAGCACCATGGCCATGCCCCGTTCATCGGCGGCGGCAATCACCTCGGCGTCCTTGATGCTGCCGCCAGGTTGAATGATGGCCTGAATACCGGCCTCGGCAATGACATCCACGCCATCGCGAAAGGGGAAGAAGGCATCCGAGGCCGCCACGCTCCCCTCCAGGGACAATCCGGCATCTTCGGCCTTGCGCCGGGCA
>DAIDKJ010000127.1 GCA_027450105.1 Ferrovum sp. | reverse complement strand
AAGAGCCGGGTGCAGGAAAACCGCACGCCCGGATCTGTGACGGCAAAAGCCGAATGGCTGAGCTACTCGATCGCGACCGGGGAGGCATTGGGGAATCATTGGAGCGGGTGAAGGGAATCGAACCCTCGTCGTAAGCTTGGAAGGCTTCTGCTCTACCATTGAGCTACACCCGCGACTCTGATTCCAGTGCGCCCTGAACTTGCCTGTTCAGGATGGTGGAGGGGGAAGGATTCGAACCTTCGAAGGCAGAGCCGTCAGATTTACAGTCTGATCCCTTTGACCGCTCGGGAACCCCTCCAAAACGAACCCGTGATTATGGACAAGAAAGCCCGTGTCTGTCAATGCCATTGTCACTTTTCCAAGGGGATATCACGGTTTTATTTTGCATCGTCGGGCAATTCCCGGGCTATTCCGGTACCTGCCCCGTTGTGTGAACCCTTGCGAGCCACCTGTTTGTTGTGTCGGAACACCCAGGCACTGGCGGCATAGAAGTTGAAACCCATACCCGCCAACGAACCCAGGGCGACGGACACTTCCGGATGGCGATAAAGCCAGGGCAGCGTGCTGATGCCCATCCCATACACCCCGTTATTGATGACGGCGCCCAGTGCATTGGCACTGACATAGCGCCCCCATTCCTGCAATAATGGCCAAAATCGAGAGGTCTTTCCGGGCCTCTGGCCAGGAGGACCCTTGTGGACCATGCGACGGGCAACAAAGGTATAGTGCCGATTGAGCCACCAAGTGGTGCAGACCGCCAACAAAAAGCTGCCGGGTTTGGCCGCGTAGGGACTCCAGCCAAAATAGCGGATCTGCATCCGCAAGACGATGGCATCTACGGCAAACCCTATAATGCCTGCGGGCGCAAAGCGGAATACCTCCCGTTTATCGACCGTCAACCGTATTTTTGCTCGCATCACCTGGGGTTCTGTGGGTTTGATTGGGACGGGAATCCGCTGCAAAATCGTATCATACGGAGTCCGTTGCATGGGCCATAACGCATCTAACCCGCCAAGCAAAGTGCTTGGCCCGCCCATGCCGGCGCTTCAGGCAACCTCCTTCCAGGCTGGCAGGCTCTCTGTATCCCCAATCCCTGGGGAGTTGAGTTCCGATCTGCGCCAACCAGAGCCGAGCGCCACCCCAACCATCTCGTTGATCATTCCCATGCACAACGAGGCCGAAAACATCACCGCCCTCTACCAACGCATTTGCACCACCCTGGACCCTCTTGGGGAAACCTGGGAGATGGTCTGTGTCAACGATGGCAGCACCGATGACACGCTCCTGCGGTTACTGGCCCTTCAAGCCCGCGACCCCCGTCTTTTCATCCTCGATTTGTCTCGCAAGTTCGGTAAAGAAGCGGCGCTAACCGCCGGTTTGAACGAAGCCCGCGGCGCCGTGGCCATTCCCCTGGACGCTGATCTTCAAGACCCTCCCGAATTGATCCCGCAGCTACTCGCCCGTTGGCGTGAGGGATACGACGTGGTTTTGGCCACTCGGCATCAGCGGGAGGCAGACTCGTGGTTGAAGCGCACCAGCGCTTTTCTCTTTTATCGCGTCATGAATCATCTCAGCGAAGTCCCCATTCCCTCCGATACGGGAGACTTTCGTCTCATGACACGCACGGTTATCGACGCCCTGAAACAACTGCCCGAACGTCGGCGTTTCATGAAAGGTCTGTTTGCCTGGGTAGGCTTCAAAACCACCGAAGTCTGCTACCAGCGCCCGGCACGGCACGCGGGGCACTCCCATTTCAGCCTGTGGCGTCTGTGGAATTTTGCCTTGGAAGGCATCACCTCCTTCAGTCAGGCCCCCTTGCGCCTGGCTTCGTATCTGGGTCTGGCGGTCTCGCTCATGGCTTTTCTGTATGCGCTCAAGATCATTCTGGACACCCTCCTGTTTGGAAACCCGGTCAAGGGATACCCCTCCCTGATGGTGGCCATTCTGTTTTTTTCGGGTGTACAACTCATGGCGCTCGGGGTTTTGGGAGAGTACTTGGGACGACTGTACGAGGAGAGCAAACAACGCCCCATCTATCTCATTCGTCAGCGTTACTCGGGAACACCGCAACACTCACCAGAAGACCAAGAAAAATAAAGCGTTTCTGAGAAGTAAGCGCTCACAACAACCGCCCAGATCAGCTGTCGCTCACGCTCACCCGGTTTCGCCCCCCGTGTTTGGCGTGATACATGGCCTGGTCGGCACGCTGCAAAGCACTGTCGATGTGCTGGTCCGAAACCAACACCTTGGCGACACCAATGGAAATCGTGACCTGCAAAGGAGCTTCCGTGGCACCGTCCAGGGTGATCTGCTCGGCAGCAATACTCCGCCGCAACCTCTCCGCGGCTTCCCAGGCGCTCCGGGTGCTGGTTTCCGGCATCAGGATGGCAAACTCTTCACCCCCGATGCGCCCCAGGATATCCACGGCTCGCAAATGGCGCCGGCAGACCTCACCGATGCGTTTGAGCACCTCGTCTCCCCGTTGGTGACCAAAGGCATCATTGACCGATTTGAAATGATCCACATCGAACATGAGCAGTGCAGGCAGCCGATCAAAGCGCTTGGCGCGGGCCAGCTCCTTGTTGCTTAGGGCCAGAAAGTGGCGCAAGTTGAACAATCCTGTCAGGGCATCCGTTTGGGACAGACGGGTCAGCTCCATTTCCAGCTCGTAATGACGCGTCATGTCGGTTCCCAAACCCAGCAGATAGGCTTTGCCATCCAACTCGGTTCGAGCCCCCGTAAAATGATAGGGGATGGCATCTCCCGACTTCAACCGAAGCCGTGCCTCTACCCAGGTATGCCCGGATTCAAAACCTTCCTTGAGTTTTTGCTGGACCAGTGGAGCATCTTCTGGAACGAACAGGTCCTGTACGCTCATCTGTTCCAGTTCCTCTTGGGAAAAACCGGTGACACTCCCCAACAAGGGATTCACCCGCCAAAATTTCCCTGCAGGGTCGATCATGTAGAAAATCCCAGGGAGGCTTTTGATAATGGTGACCAATACCTGGTTTTGCTGAAGCAATTTGACTTCTGTTTTTTTGCGCCGCATCACCTCCTCGTCCAGTCGATACTTGACGCTCAGTAAATCCTGGGCACGGATGCTGAGATTGTCATACAGGTGGTCCACGGCCAGCAACAGGGCTTTACCCGTATGGCGCATGGCGTTTTTTTCTGCAGCCAGGGCCACCTTTGGGCTCTCTCCCGCTTGCATGAGCTTTATGCCATGAGCCATGGGCACATCGACCCCTACGATATGGTTGATCAACCACTTGGAGAGGAACCCGAGAAGATGCGCTATAGTCTCAGTAGGATTGACATGCGCCTCCATGGTCAAGCGTTCCATTTGCCGCACGAAGGAACGGTGCACCTGGCGATGGGATTGTTCGCGCTGGGGATCGAAGGAAAAAGCCTTCATGAGCCCTTCCTCAGTCCCAAAATGAACTGGATATAGGCGCGTAGTTCATCGACGACCTCGAAGAACTGCTGGGACCGGGGTTCCCACTGTTCAGTCTCGATCAACATCTGGTTCAACTGGTTGACCATATTCAGAAGACGCTGATGTTGCGCGTCCAATTCAGGGATATCGGTCTTGAACAAAGGCCCCCAGACAAACAGATCGATCGTCTTGGCGGAGGAGGGCGGTTGCCGGTTTGAAGGGATGGACATAAGAATATCATAATCATAGGGGAAGGAAATGGAAATAGGCCTGATCGGTTTGGGAAAGATGGGGGGAAACATGGCCACCCGTCTGTGTCGGGGTGGAATTCGTGTGGTGGGATTCGATCGCTCCCCGGAGGTGGTCTCCACCTTGGTGCAAAGCGCGGGAATATTGCCTGCCAACTCGTTGGAAGAGTTGTTACATCAACTTGCACCTCCGCGGGTCTTGTGGCTCATGCTACCCAGCGGCGCGGTGACAGAGGCGCAAATTCAGGCTCTCATCCCCTTGCTGCAGAAAGGTGATGTCATCGTGGATGGCGGGAATTCCAATTATCATGACAGCGAGCGTCGTGCCACCTTACTTGCCCCCCACGGCATCGGCTTTGCCGATGCCGGCACTTCGGGCGGCGTATGGGGCCTGGAGAATGGGTATTGCTTGATGGTGGGTGCCACAAGGGCCGTCTTTGAGCAGATTGCCCCCTTTATTCGGGTCCTGGCCCCGGCCCCCGATCGAGGATGGGCCCATGTGGGTCCGGTGGGGGCAGGACATTTTGTAAAAATGGTTCACAATGGCATCGAGTACGGCATGATGCAGTCTTTGGCAGAAGGACTCTCTCTACTCCAGGGCAAACAGCAGTTTGCCCTGGATTTGGCGCAGATTACTGCCTTATGGCGCGAGGGTTCGGTGGTACGCAGCTGGTTGCTGGATCTAACTGCCCAAGGACTGGTCACCGACCCCTCTTTGCAGCATGTGGCTCCCTACGTGGCCGATTCGGGTGAAGGTCGCTGGAGTGCGATCGAGGCCATCGACCAGGGCCTGGCAACCCCAGTCCTGTCCCTGGCCCTGCAAATGCGTTTTCAAAGTCAGGATCAAACCGGCTT
>DAIDKJ010000126.1 GCA_027450105.1 Ferrovum sp. | reverse complement strand
CGAGTGCATTGGTTACTTTGACGAGGCGCAATGTGTGGCCGCCTGTCCTGTGGACAAGACGTGTGTCATCGATCCATCCTACCCTCGATACGCAGCCTAGGAGCGAGCGCATGGAGCTGACAGTGACGCCGAAAGCGGCCAAGTTTATTGAGCGCATGCTGCGCTTCAATGGAGGTTCGGCCGGGCACGGATTCAGGCTGGTGGTTTCTCCCGGTGGTTGTTCGGGCTTGAGCACGGAATTTTCAGTGGAAGCCGAACCCAGGCCTGGTGATGAAGTCGTCATTGCCTCGGGGTTGCGGTTGTTTCTGCCCGCCCAATCCAGACTGCTGTTGGCTGGAGCAACCATCGATTTCAAAGACACGCTCACCGAATCAGGCTTGACCTACATTACCCCAAGTGCTGCGGCCTGTGGCTGTTCGGGCACTACCACCGGGGCGGGCAAAACCCCTTATCAAGCGGTGGTGAAGGTCATGGATATACAGCGAAAACATTGAACGTCCAGCTTGTGCCGGGTTTGGCGGGCAACCCGGAGAAAGTCATGGAATTCCAGCAGCAACATTGAACGATGGACGATTGAGCAGAGCCAAGGAGGAACAGCACATGGGGGATCTTCAGCGTGACGGCGATAGGGTTGAACTGGTCTCTGCTCCCGTCTTTGATTACGGACAAAAGGTTCGTTCCAGAAAATATGTGCGCAACGACGGCACATTTCCCGGTAAGGAAGTGGGCGAGGTGCTGGTGCATAAGGGAGATGTGGGTTATATCACCAGCATCGGCACGTTTTTGCAGCAGTTTTACATTTATGGCGTGGACTTTTATGAATTGGGATATCGCGTGGGCATGCGCGGCAAGGAACTGGAATTGATCGATTGAGCATTGATCTGGAGGGGTTGCCCATGAAAGCGCACTTTCAAACACCCAAGTATCAGTGGGGTCAAGCCATGCAGGCCGCCGTGAATTTGGTCAACGATGGGAGCCATCCCCAGGTGGCTGCAGAGGCCTTGCTGGCCCGACAGGGTTCACCCTGTGAGATCGTCAACGTGGGCGCGGTGCAAAGCACAGGGCATCCGGTCTATTTGGTGGAGTTTGCAGACGGACTGGTGGTTGGTGTTCTGGAAGACGAGATTTTACCCCGCGAGAATTGAGCTCCATGAATGTTGCCGCCGCATCCTCGCACAGGCACCCCAATGAGGTGGATTGCAAGAGAATTGAAAAAATGCTCTGCGGCCGAGCCCGATACAAGTATGTCAGCCCCTTCGTGGTGCAGGAGTTTGCGGCTTACGTGGTTCGAAGCCCTTGTTGTTCACGAACTGTGGACCCGCAAGGCGGTGAAATCGATATTGCCCGGATCGAATATCTGCATGACGGCCTGTGGTTGCTATGCAAACGCGATGATGCCGTGCAACGTTGGCACACCCATTCCCGGCATCGCAATCTGAAGGCGTTGATGGCCTATCTCGTGTGGGATCCGGGGCGTGAATTCTGGCGCTGAAGGAGTTCTGGGCGCAACTTCGTAGGGCCAACAAGAGGAAACACCATGAAGGTCATGATCAGACGGAATACACAGGGCGTGCTTTCGGCCTACGTGGCAAAAAAGGATCTGGAAGAGCCGATTGTGGCGCAGGAACGCACCGATTTGTGGGGCGGAACGATCCGGTTGGCCAATGGATGGCAATTGCTGTTACCGGACATGGCGGCAGATACGCGACTACCCATTACGGTAGAGGCAAAACGCTTGGCGGACTAGGCCGGGGCGCTTGCTTTGCGTCTTTATGGGGAATTTGAACAAAGCGCTCGGGGAGTGCCAGTGGGATTTTTGGGCATCTGTCCGATCAATACGAGTAATCAGCCATGAATGCAATCCCGGCAGTGTATGCAGCGATTCAGAACAGCTTGAGTCAGGGTCATCTGGTTCCCTATCTGGGGCCCGGCGTTCATGCGTTAACGCCCCAGGGCAGCGCATTTCCTGCAACGCCCCAGGCCCTGGCTGTTTTTTTAACCAGCCAAACCTCGGTGCCATTTAAAATCAGGACCAATCTCACGGCCGCTGCGCAATTCATCGAAAATTTCAAGCATCGCAAGTCGTTGGTGCACTTCATGGCGCAGGCGTTTTCTGTGGCAGGAGCGCCTAATCCCTTGCACCAATGGGTTGCTGCATTGCGTCCGCTTCCCGGATTGGTGGTGGATACCTGGTATGACACGATCATGGCCCAGGCACTGTGTGGTTTGTCTGGCTGGGGGCAAATTCAGGGGGTTTCCCAAGCCGAGCATCATGGCGAGTGGGTTCGCTATTATGATGCCCAGGGGGCTGCGGTGGATGCTGCTCGGGCCCAGGACTGGTCGCTGGTGCTCTATAAGCCTTGGGGTTCCTACGCGCCAGAAAAAAACTTCATCATCTCCGATTCGGATTTTGTGGAGGTCTTGACAGAAATTGACATTCAAACGCCCATTCCACCCCTGGTCCAGCAGTTGCGAAGGGATGCGAATGTTCTGTTTTTGGGGTGCCGCTTCGATCATCAATTAACACGGGCCTATGCGCGCCAAATCATGAAACGCTCCTCGCTCCGGCACTGGGCTGTTCTGGAGGGCCCGTTGACCCGCATGGAACAACAGTTTGTCACGGAGCAGCAGATTCAGGTCATCGATTTGAGCCTGCAAGATTTTTTGCGGGGGTGGGACGATATGCTCAAGCGCCCGCAGGCGCTACCCGCTCTCGCGAATGCCTGAGATCTACTGATTCCGCGCTTCAATTGCTCGTGAATGCTCTTGGATTGTTCCTGAACACATGCCTGTTGGGCATAACAGCCCTGAAACGCATTTGGCCAAGGTCACAGGGGCTTTGATCCTTCATCAATTCTGGTTGGTGCAACAGGTGGTGGCTTGATGCTCCTGAGCGCACCCTAAGCTAACCCCGACTGGATCGCCCTCTGGGATACGGATTCCCGCACCGGGCGCGTTGCTCCTGACCGCGCCCAATTCCAGCACTCGAGTGGATCGCTCTCCCTGGTTCCAGATTCCTGAACCGGGCTCTTTGCTCACGAAGGTTTCCCTCAACGTATTCCGGCATCGCAACGGTCAACGCTGGTCGCTAAAACCATGTTCTTTTCATGGACGGTTGCAACCAGTCCCAGAGGTACGGCAAGCATGCCCTGTGTCACAAAGCATGACCGGTGCCGCAGAGCATGAGCGCGTCCTGGTACGATAGTTGCTGTGATATATAACGAGCGAGGAGCGTTTGACCATAAAATCTTTATCCGAACACAAATTATAAGATAATTCTATGAATAAATTGACAAAGATGCATTTTTATAGAGTCGTTATGATTTGTGTTATATGTAGCAAACAATACAACGAACAGATACGACCCAAGCATCTGGTGCGTTTTCAGCCATTTTTTTAGAGAAGGGGGTTTATCATGAAAAGCCATATCGGGGTATTTGCCACAGTGGGAATGATGGCGGCCTGTCCAGGGTATGCCCAGGAATTGATTATAAAAGATCCAGGCAGTGGTTTGTCCGGGATGGCGCAGATCGCTTCAAACGCGGAAGTTCCTGCAAACGGGGGCGGTGGAGCCTCTGAGCCACCCGATTCCACAAGAACAACCGGTTCCGGGTCGTCTTTGGCCAGCGCCTGGTTTGCCCGCTCGGATGCGGCCAAGGAAGCACAACCCCACTGGATGACCCCCATTGTGACGGTCACACCCCGTCTGGAACAGGAATTTCGGTATGATCAATTGTGGCAATCCAAGCCCGGTGGGGTCAATCTGAGTAACTATGGCCTGAACAAAGGGCTGGAACTGATCCCGACATTCAACTCGGAAATCATTCTGGGGGTTCCCGGGTATCAGGTCACCACCAATGCACCCAACTTTCGCAAGGTGCCAGGGGCAGGGGTGCAGGGTTGGAATGACGAAACCTTTCTGTACAAGTACAGGCTGCTTTCGGCCAATGAGGAAAGCGGCAATTACATTGTGACCGGGTTTATGGGGGTGAGCGTACCCACTGGGGACTCACCCTTGAGTTCGGGGCACTACGCCTTCACGCCCACGCTGGCGGCAGGGAAGGGTTGGGGCAATCGGGACGAGGGTTTTGATATTCAAAGCACCTTGGCCATGACCGTGCCAGACCGGGATATGAGCCAACTGGGTGAGCCCATTGTCTGGAATACCGCATTCCAGGGCCATTTGTGGCGTTACTGGTGGCCCGAGTTCGAAACGCAGTATACCCATTTTGCCGGTGGAATCAACAATGGGAAAAACCAGATCGTGTTGACCCCCGGGTTGGTATTGGGGCGCTATGAATGGATCGACCGCCTGCATTTTGTCATTGGTCTGGGATATCAAAAGGCAGTGGGCGGTTTCCAGACATTCAACAATGGCTGGCAAATGACCGTACGTACTCCCTTTTAAGCGGGGTGGGGGGCCTGCCCTGTGGGCATCACGTCACCTTGCGTGATGCCCGCTTCCCCTCTGGCGCAGCACTGGACTCTCATCTGATGCAGCACTGGACTCTCATCTGATGCAGCACTGGACTCTCATCTGATGCAGCACT
>DAIDKJ010000125.1 GCA_027450105.1 Ferrovum sp. | reverse complement strand
CCCCATGCGGCCCAGCAACCCAAGACTCTGGATATTTGAGGCGCTTTATGATCGGTGATTACTACTACGGTACGGGACGACGCAAAAGCGCTGTGGCCCGCGTGTTTTTGAAGGCCGGTTCGGGTCAGATCGAAGTCAACGGCAAACCGCTGGATCAGTATTTTTCCCGCGAAACAGGCCGTATGGTGGTGCGCCAGCCGCTGGCACTCACCAATCACCTCGATGGCTTCGATATTCGGGTCAACGTCTTCGGTGGTGGAGAATCGGGCCAAGCGGGTGCCGTGCGTCATGGCATCACCCGGGCTTTGATCGACTTCAACCCGGAGCTCAAGTCCGCCCTCAAACAGGCCGGCCTGGTCACCCGCGATGCCCGCGAGGTGGAGCGTAAAAAGGTTGGTCTGCACAAAGCCCGTCGGCGTAAACAGTTCAGCAAGCGTTAATCTGTATACTCAAAGCCGGCGCGATGCCGGCTTTTTTGTGGGGCGAATCCTTCCCTTGGTTGGGCCCGTTTTCAGGAGCAATTCACCATGATCAATATCGGTATTGTGGGTGGCACCGGCTATACGGGGGTGGAACTGCTCAGAATCCTGGCGCAGCATCCCCAGGCATCCTTGCGCGCCATCACCTCGCGCAGGGATGCCGGGCAGTCCGTAGCCGCCCTGTTCCCCAGCCTGCGACAGCGCGTAGACTTGGCCTTTGTCGACCCCTCCCAGGCCCGATTGGAACAGTGTGACCTGGTGTTTTTTGCAACCCCCAACGGGATTGCCATGCATCAGGCACGCGAGCTGCTGAGCGCTGGCGTGCGCGTGATCGATCTGGCCGCCGATTTCCGGATCAAGGATGTGGCGCTTTGGGAGCAATGGTATGGCATGCCCCACGCCTGCCCGGAACTGGTGGCCCAGGCGGTTTACGGGTTACCCGAACGGAACCGGGAAGCCATTCGCCAGGCTCGTTTGGTGGCCAACCCCGGCTGCTATCCCACGGCCGTGCAGCTCGGCTTTTTGCCCTTGCTGGAAGCGGGTCTGGTGAATGTCCAACACCTCATCGCCGATGCCAAATCGGGCGTGTCCGGTGCCGGGCGCAAAGCGGAAATTTCCATGCTGCTCGCAGAGGCTGGAGATAACTTCAAGGCCTATGGGGTCTCTGGCCATCGGCATCATCCGGAAATCACCCAGGAACTAGGCCAGATCGCAGGACAAGCCGTCAATCTGATCTTTACCCCTCATCTGCTCCCCATGATTCGGGGCATCCACGCCACGCTGTACGCCCCATTGTTGCCTGGCGCCGACCTGGATCTTCAATCCCTTTACGAACAGCGCTATGCCCAGGAACCCTTCGTGGATGTCATGCCCTCCGGCAGCCACCCCGAAACCCGATCGGTGCGCGCCTCCAATGTTTGCCGTATCGCCCTGCATCGCCCAGGACAAGGGAATACGCTCGTGATCCTGTCTGTCATCGACAATTTGGTGAAAGGGGCCGCGGGGCAAGCGGTACAAAACATGAATCTGATGTTTGGCTTACCTGAGACCACCGGGTTGGAGCATATTCCCATCCTGTAAATAAAGAGTAGAATGAGTCCATGGTATTGCGGAAGGGTCTTCTTTGTCCCTGGTATTTCACGACGAACCTTCCCGCAACAATTCCCACTCTTTTTGGAGCCCATGAATCATGAATGCACCTGCCGAAACCCTCCTGCCAGACCCGTTGCTTTTCAGCGATAGCGCTGCACAAAAAGTCCATGATCTAATCGAGGAGGAGGGAAACCCTGAACTCAAATTGCGTGTATTCGTCACCGGTGGCGGCTGCTCCGGATTTCAATACGGTTTTACATTCGAAGAATCCGTCAATGATGACGATACCGTCATGGTCAAGAACGGTGTTTCTCTGCTCATCGATCCCATGAGCTATCAGTATCTGGTGGGTGCGGAAATCGACTACAAGGAAGACCTGGAAGGGGCGCAGTTCATCATTCGCAACCCCAATGCCACCACTACCTGTGGTTGTGGCTCTTCTTTTTCTGCCTGATACTGTGCACCATCCCATCCCGTTTTTCCGGTTCGTCAGCGCCGGAAAAACGGGTAGTCCAAAGGGCTTAGAGGCACTCCAACCAAGCCAGGTCCACCGTCCCCCGGGTGGGGAGTGCAACAGGTTCGGTTGGGACACCCGCTTTTGCCAGGACTTGGCACGGCGCGTGCGGCTCTCCCAAATCGGACAACACCGCCAGTGCGCCTGTAAAATCCTGTGTTCGGGTGTAGTCATTGACAGTCACCACGGTATTCACTCCCGCCGCGAGCGCAGCCTTCAAACCGTTCTCTGAATCCTCCACAGCCAAACAATCTTGGGCTGCCAGTCCCAGGCGTTCCAAGGCCCACAGATAAATATCCGGTGCTGGTTTTTTGGCCGGCACGATATCCCCCGCTGCCACAACCCGAAACCAGTTCAAGGCTGATGGGCCCAGGGTCTGCTCCAGCAAGGTAGTGACGTTTTCCATGGTGGTGGTGGTGGCAATGGCTAGCAAGACACCTTGCGCCCGGGCTTCCTGTAGCAAACGCTCGATTCCTGGACGCAAGGGGATGCCCCCTTGTTGCAAACGCTGGCGATACAACCGTGTTTTTGCCTCGTGCAGTTGCACCACGAGTGCATCGAAGTCCGGTTTACGCAGCGCTTCGGGCTGGTAGTGCCGGGCATAGAAGTGCATTCTCTCTTTGCCACCGGTCACTTGTAACAATTCACCGTAAAGTGCAACATCCCATTCCCAATTCAATCCCATTTCCTTGAATGCCTGATTGAAGGCTGGGCGATGCCCATCCCGCTCCGTATCGGCCAAGGTGCCATCCACATCAAACACTAGGGCTTTCCAACGCATGGTTTCAATACTCAAAAAAAGAAAACGGTTAGCCGCCAGCCTGAGCAGGCGCTCATTCTGCTCTCAGGCGCTCTGGACCCGGCGGGCAAACAGCCCATGAGTCGCTTCGATGGCCTGCTGCACGGCCGGACGACGATAATCCCACTCTGGGTCGTTGGTTGGTGGGTGAAGCACCATTGTGGCATTGGCCTCGAACAAGAGCACCTCACCCTGATCATTGATCCCAAAATCGATACCGAAGTAATCCAGGGCAATGGTTTTGGCCACATTCTGCAAGGTCTGCATCACCCTGGAACCCAGATATTCCCCCGGATTTTGCAAAAAGCGGGATTCTTCGGCGCGTGCCGCCACATCCTGTTGCAAATCAGCGCTGAAATAGTGCACTTTCCAATGAGAGGCCAGAGCCAGATGAATGGGATAGAGCAGGCCATCGATACACATCATGCGAAACTTGCGAAAGCGTCCGGCCCCATCTCGAGCGTCCAGATATTCCAGGGCCAGCCAGCGCGACCCCGGAAGTTGCGCCAGAACGTCGGGTAATTGAGCCACTTGCGCCACTTGCTCAAAAAAATGCCCGCCGTGATAACCCACGGAACGAACCAGCAAGGGAAAATCGAGGCCCTCCCCTTGCAGCCGCTGCAGGAGTGTCGATGCGTCGGTATCGTTCGATTCCAGCCAGGCCATGCGCGGCACGCGCACCCCAGCCAGGGACGCCAGCTGCTGTCCCAGAGTAAAGCGTCCCGTGCGCAATACCTGCTCGGGCCGATTGATCCAGGGAGCAGAGCGCGGTAAGAGCCCGGCTTTTTCCAAAACCTCCCGGCACCGATCTGCATCACCAATGGCGTTAAAGCATAGGTCATGCGCCGGCAAAGGCTTGCTCTCGTCCCAGTATTCCAATGCAATGCTGGTGCAATCGAAGCGGCGATGATCGATCAAAAACCGCCAGGGAATATTGCCCTCCTGCGCGCTGCCCAGAATCAATAACTGGGCTCGTGGGCCAGCGCCTTGGCCGCGCCAGAATTGTACTGGCGCCGCTCCAAAACCGCGGTCGCGATGGTACGCCGCCAATGGTTCATTGCCCAGGCGCGAGGCACAGGCCGCAAGTCCCTGATGGGCTGCCGGCGCATTCGGCTCGTGCTGCAGTAACCACTGAAATTGCTCCTGAGCCTGCGCCAACTCATTTTTATGCAGCAAGACCTGAGCCAGATTCAAACGCGCGCCCTCATGGGTCGGATGATAGGTGACAGCTGCCGTAAATGCCGTTTGCGCAGCAGAGAGGTGGCCCGTGTCGAACAGCAGGGTACCCAGATTGTTCCAGGCCCCCAGATGCGTCGGGTCCTGCTGCACCACCTGTAGATAATGTTGTTGGGCTTCCAATATCGCCAGCGGGTCGCCCGTGGCACGTAAGGCATTGGCCAGATTGAAGCGAATGGCGGTCAGTTGGGGGCCCCACTGCAGGGCTTCGCGATGCAACGCAAGGGCCTGTTGTTCGGCACCCTGCGCTTCCGCCCGTAGGGCCTCGTTGGCCAGTTCCACGGCTTTTTCAAGGGGTGATTTCGGGCTCTGACTCATGGTTTGAGGGACGCTAGCGCACTTTGATATGCAGTTCCCGCAGTTGTTTTTCATCCACCGGGCTGGGGGCCTGGGTTAGCAGACATTGTGCCCGCTGGGTTTTGGGAAAGGCAA
>DAIDKJ010000124.1 GCA_027450105.1 Ferrovum sp. | reverse complement strand
AGGATACGGCGCTTCACCTCCGGCCCAAATCCTTCGGCCCGCGAGCGTTCGTACAACTCGTTCAAGTCCTGCGCCTGGGCACTGCGCCAACCATAGCGCACCCCATCATAACGGGACAGATTGCTGGAGGCTTCGGCTGGCGCCAACACGTAATAGACTGGGACGGATAAGCCGGAATGCGGCAAATCCACCGTCACGCATTGTGCACCCAGGGAGCGGTAAGCGTGCAATGCCGTCTCCAGGGCCTGTTGCACCTCCACGCTGACACCCTCCCCTTCAAAAAAGGGCTTTGGCAAGCCGATCCGCAGTCCCTGTAACGGTTGCTCCAGCTGCGCCGTAAAGTCCTCTGCAGGGCGCTCGATGCTGGTGGAATCGCGCGCATCAAAACCCACCATGGTGTTGAGCAGCAGGGCCAGGTCCTCGGCACCGGGAGCCATCACCCCGCCCTGATCCAGGCTGGAGGCATAGGCGATCATGCCGTAGCGTGATACCCGCCCGTAGGTGGGTTTGATGCCGCTCACCCCGCACAGGGCAGCTGGTTGCCGGATGGAGCCGCCGGTATCGGTAGCCGTGGCCGCCGGTGCCAGTCGGGCCGCCACGGCGGCAGCCGAGCCCCCGGAACTGCCACCGGGCACTCGCGCCGGATTCCAGGGGTTTTTGACCGGGCCGTAAAAAGAGGTTTCGTTGCTGGAGCCCATGGCAAACTCATCCATGTTGGTCTTGCCCAGGGTACAGGATCCGGCCGCATTGAATCGCTCGATCACGTGCGCATCATAGGGCGCCACAAAATTGGACAGCATTTTGGAACCACAGGTGGTCAGCCATCCGGCCGCGCAGAAAATATCCTTGTGGGCGATGGGAATTCCGGTGAGCGGGCCAGCCTGTGCCCGGGCAATTCGGGCATCCGCATCATCGGCCTGACGCAAGGTGCGCTCCGGGTCCAGGGTGATGAAAGCATTCAGGGTGGCATCCAGGCGTTGTACCCGAGCCAGGTAGGCCTGGGTCAGTTCCCGACTGGAGACCTGACGTGTGGCCAAGGCTTGGGACAATTGGCGCAAACTGGTGTTTTCGAGATCGATGGACATCATTCGATAACCTGCGGAACCAGATACAGGCCCTGTTCCATCTCCGGCGCCAGCGGTTGAAAGAGCGCCCGGCCATCCGCTTCGGTGACTTCATCCGCACGCAAGCGCTGCTCCAGGTCCAGGGCATGGGCCAGGGGCTCGATTCCTTGGGTGGGAACGGCCTGGAGTTGCTGGATCAGCCCCAGGATTCCTTCAAACTGAGAGGCCAGGCTGGCCAGTTCCTGCGGCTCCAGATGGATTCGCGCCAGGCGCGCCAAACGCTTCAGATCAGTGTCGTTCAAGGGCATGCGGGCCTCGGTCGTGGAAAGGAATCGGGTTATGGAGTATCATGGAGAGCTTTGAAGCAAGTCATTAAGGATGCATTATGTTCGAAATTCTGCGTGGCTATTTTTCCACAGACCTCGCCATCGATCTGGGAACAGCAAATACCCTGATCTACTCGCGCGGCAAGGGGATCGTTCTGAACGAACCCTCGGTGGTAGCCATCCGCCAAGACGGTGAAACCCATGGCAAAAAGGTCATTCAGGCTGTAGGCTTGGCGGCCAAGGCCATGCTGGGCCGCACACCAGGCAACATTACTGCCATTCGACCCATGAAGGATGGCGTGATTGCCGATTTTACCATCACCGAGCAGATGCTCAAATATTTCATCAAACAGGTGCATGAATCCCGCCTGCTGTCTCCCAGCCCGCGCATCATCATTTGCGTCCCCTGCGGTTCCACCCAGGTGGAACGGCGTGCCATTCGCGAGTCCGCTCTCGGGGCCGGGGCGCGTCAGGTGTTCCTGATCGAAGAACCCGTAGCTGCAGCCATTGGCGCCAACCTACCCGTGGCCGAAGCCACGGGTTCCATGGTGGTGGACATTGGCGGAGGAACCACCGAAGTAGGCGTCATGTCCCTGGGTGGTTTGGTCTATGCCTCTTCGGTGCGCACGGGGGGCGACAAATTCGATGAAGCCATCATCAATTATATTCGACGCAATTACGGCATGCTCATTGGTGAAACCACTGCCGAGCTCATCAAAAAAGAAATTGGCTCGGCCTTTCCCGGGTCGGAAGTTCGGGAAATCGAAGTCAAGGGTCGAAATCTGGCCGAGGGTGTACCCCGCACCTTTACCATTTCCAGCAACGAAATTCTGGAAGCCCTGACCGACCCCCTCAACTCCATCATTGGTACGGTCCACTCGGTGCTGGAACAAACCCCTCCCGAACTGGGCGCGGATATTGCCGATCGGGGCATGGTTTTGACGGGCGGTGGCGCCTTGCTGCGCGATCTGGATCGGCTGCTCATGGAAGAAACCGGTCTGCCCGTGCTGGTGGCCGAAGATCCGCTCACCTGTGTGGTGCGCGGCTGCGGTCGCGCCCTGGAAGAAATCGACAAACTGGGTATGGTCTTTACCTCCGACTAACCCGCTTTCCTGACTGTTCGCAACGGCGTTCGGATCTCATCCATGGCACTTCGCCCGCCCGAACTCTTCAGCCGTGGCCCGGCCCCCCTGGCCCGCCTGTTTTTTTACTGCGCCCTGTCCCTGGCCTGTATCGTGGTGGACGCCCATTACCACCAGCTCGAGCTCTTCCGCAAAGCCCTCAACCTCTTGCTGGCCCCCATCCAAACCCTGGCCAATAGCCCCAGCCAGGCGCTGCAGGCCTTCGGCAAGGCCTGGGACAACCAGTCCGACCTGCAGGCCGAAAACCAACGGTTGCGCCAACAACTTCTGGAGCAGGCCCCGCAGATGCAACAATTCCAGAGCCTTCAGGCCGACCTGAACACCCTGAAGCAACTCTTGCAGATTCAGCAACAACAGTTTCCGGCAGGCATCATTGCGCCCATTACCGGCGTGGCGCGTAACCCCTTCACTCAAAAAATCATCATTGGCGTGGGGGCCAACAAGGGCCTCGAATCCGGCTCTCCGGTTTTGAGCCAGGAGGGTTTGGTGGGGCAGGTCACAACGGTCAATCTGTTCAGTAGTGAAGTGTCGCTGATCACCAACAAAAACGTGGTGATCCCTTTGCTCCTGACGCGCACCGGAATGCGCACCCTGGCCTTTGGCAATGGCGAGCAGGGCACGCTCTCCCTGCCCTATGTGCCCATGGGTACCGACATCCGCGCCGGTGATGTATTGGTCACCTCGGGCATCGATGGACTCTACCCCGAGGGGCTGTCTGTGGCCACGGTGCTGTCGGTGCAACGGGACCCGGTTTCGGCCTTCGCACAAATTCGCTGCCAACCGGACGGAGCCGTCTTCAAACACCGTCAGGTGCTGGTGCTGAATCGTCAACAAACCCTGAATCCGGAGCACACGGAGTTGGAGCAAGCCGACACGGCTCCCGTGCCCCACACCCGCGCCGTGCGCAAAGGACGTAAACCCTGATGGCGCATTTTTCTCAGGACCCGCAAATCCTGCAACGCCCGGTCACCCTCCAACGGGTGCTGACGAGTTTTCTGCTGGCCTTTTTATTCATGCTCTTACCCTGGCAGGGCACCTTCCTGCTGTTGCGCCCCGACTTGCTCCTGTTGTTGCTGCTCTACTGGAGCGTGCACGAACCCCGCGTACTGGGAGGATGGAGCGCTTTTGCTCTGGGTTTGCTGGCCGATGCCGCCGATAGCTCGGTGTTGGGAATTCATGCCCTGGGTTATTCCCTCAGCTATGCCCTGGCGTTGCAATACCGCCAGCGCATCCTGACCTTCTACCGTCTCGACCAGGCCTTGCATGTCTTGCCGTTGGTGCTATTGAGCCAGGTCGTCACCGCGGGCGTCATGTTTTTTCTCAAGACCCCACAACCTCACTGGATTTGGTGGTTGCAGACTCCCTTGACCACGTTGCTCTGGACCTTGCTGCCCTTCTGGCTGGACCGGCAAAACACCACGCAGGCCGAACCACCCCGGGCAGCCTGAATGAATACCCAGCTGCGCAATCCCCAACAGGAGCGATGGGACTTTCAATGGCGCCTGCGCCTGCTCTGGCTGCTGGTTACCCTGCTAAGCCTGTTGCTGTTGTGCCGCCTGCTCTGGCTGCAAGTCATCTCCCACGCCTACTATCACACCCTGGCCGAAAACAACCGTATCAGCATCGTTCCCCTGGTTCCCAACCGCGGCCTGATTCTAGATCGCCACGGGAAAGTTCTGGCCGAAAACAATTATTCTTACACCCTGGAAATCAATCCGGCCCAGAGTGCCGATCCGGAAACGGTCATCGATCAACTGGCCACGTTGCTGACCATCACCCCTTCCGACCGCAAGCTGTTTCAGAAGATGCGCGACGAAACCCACGGCCTGGCTCCCGTGACCATCCGCAGTCATCTGCAGGAGGAGGAAATTGCCCGTTTTTCCGTCAATCGCTACCGCTTTCCCGGGGTAGAGGTGCAGGCGCGCATGATTCGCAATTACCCCTTGGGGACCAGCGCCTCGCATTTGATCGGTTACATCGGCCGCATCAACGAGAGTGATCAGGAACGTCTGGATGACGAAGATTTGACCGATGCCTATCGCGGCACCAACAACATTGGCAAATTGG
>DAIDKJ010000123.1 GCA_027450105.1 Ferrovum sp. | reverse complement strand
TCATCCCACGCTTGGTCCAAGGCTGCTATCGCCTGACGATCCAGTTTGTATCCTGCCAATAGGGCGCTATCGCGCTTGATGGTGCTATAAGGGGGTGTAAGCCCAAACCCTCGAAAATTTTGTCTGCCCTCGTAACCCGACCACGGGGCTACAGATGGCCCCCAATCAGACCTTCGGCGTCGGCTGAAGCCCCCGCTTGTTGATATAGGTATTCAGAGCGATGTGGCTGGTTTGGCCCAGGAGCGTGGCGATCTTGCGCACCGACAGTCCATAACCCAGCAGCTCCTTGATCCGCTCCACATCCTTGTCGAACTTACTCTTCTGCAGCGTGCCCTTGGGCTTCCCAAGCTGTTTGCCCTGTGCCTTCTTGGCCGCCAGCGCTTCCTTTGTGCGCATGCCAATCAGATCCCGCTCCAGTTCGGCAAACAGCGAGAACAGGGTGAGGACAATCTTGGAGTTCATGTCCTGCTGGGAGATATCGAGGTTCTGCTTGATGGTGATCACGCGGATATTGCGCTTCGCCAGGGCATTCACCAGTGAGATCACTTCGGCCGTGCTGCGGCCCAGCCGGCTTAGCTCGGTCACGATGAGGGTGTCCGTTTCGCCCAGCATCTGGACCAGATCGTCGATACGCCGCTGCTTGCTGGTCTTGCGCGATGAGACTGTGACTTCCATAAAGTCGTCGACGCGCAGCTCCCGTTTCCGGGCAAACTCCAGTATCTCCAGCTTCTGGTGACTCAGGTCCTGCTTGTCGGTGGATGCGCGCAAATAGGCGACAATTTTACCCATGAAAACAGCCTCGTTGTGTCTTAACATCAATTAGGCCGTAAAGTAATACGTCTTGTATGTATTTTTCAATCTATTTCACATGCTTGCCGTGGTGCTATATTAACGCTCGTTTTGGCATATACAGAATGTATAGTAAAAATGACAGAAAACAACAAAAGACTGACCATATTATCCGACGCGGAACGATTCGCCCTATACGGGCTCCCCGACTTCGATGACGGTCAGCGGCAGCAGTACCTCAGCTTCAGCGAATGCGAACTCGGGCTTGTGATGAGTCGGCAAAGTCTTCATGCCCAGGTCCATTGCGCCTTGCAGATCGGGTATTTCAAAGCCAAATATGCCTTCTTCTCGTTTTTCTGGGAAGAAACGGAAGAGGACTGCGCCTTTATCCTGACCCGCTACTTCCATGGTCAGGCGTTTGCTCCGCAGCCAGTGACCGAGTACGAGCATTATGTGCAGCGCACCGCGATCTTGGGCCTATTCGACTATCGTCCGTGGTCTGCTGAATTTCTGCTGTTGCTGGCCGAGCGTGCGGCGCAAGTCGTACATCGCGACGTCACCCCCGGCTTTATTGTCGCCGAACTGGTTGCCTTTCTCCACGAACAGAAGATTGTCAGACCGGGACACACGACCCTGCAGACACTCATCAGCGACACACTGACTACAGAGCGCAATCGCCTGAGTGACCTATTGGACAATTTGCTGGATGAACCTGCCAAGGAGGCGTTGCAGCAACTCCTGGTGCACGATGACACTTTGTTGGGATTGGCCGCCCTAAAGCAGGATGCCAAGGATTTTGGCTACCGCCAGATGGTGTCGGAGCGGAAGAAGCGCACCTTGCTGGAACCTCTTTATCAGACGGCGAAAGCGATGTTGCCCATCCTGTCAATTTCTCGGCAAAACCTGAATTACTACGCGAGCCTTGCCAATTTTTACACGATTTATGATTTGCGCCGTCTGCGCCCGAAACAAACCTACCTGTACCTACTGTGCTTCGCATGGCAGCGCTACCGCCAGCTTACCGACAACCTGATGGATGCGATGGACTACCACATGAAGCAACTTGAGGACGAAACTAAAATCCGGGCGAAAAAGCGATTCTTTCTACTACAGTCCACCAGGCGACAGGAGTCGCCTGGTGTTGGCCGTTTGCTGCTGATGTATGTTGACGACAACCTGGCTGATACCACGCCCTTCGGTTCAATCCGCGAGAGCGCCTTTACCATCATGCCCAAAGACGAATTGCGTCTCACTGGCCAGCGCTTGTGCGGGGCACCGGTAAATAAACTGGAATTGCGCTGGCAGATCGTGGAAGAGCTGGCGGAACGTGCCCGACACCACCTGCGCTCACTGTACGTGACGCTCAATTTTTCCAGCACAGTGCCAGACAACCCGTGGCTGGTGGCACTGGGTTGGATGAAGGGGGTTTTCTCCAAACAACAGCGACTGGCGCAGCGACCACTTAGCGAATGCCCGGCAGCAACGATTCCCAAACGCCTGCGCCCCTATCTGCTCGAATTTGATGTGAAAGGCAATGCATCAGGCGTTCGTGCTGATCGCTACGAGTTTTGGGTGTACCGGCAAATTAGGAAACGCTGCAAGTCAGGCGAAGTCTACCTGGACGACAGCGTCCAGCACCGCAGCCTCAGCGATGAACTGGTTTCCCTGGAGGAAAAAGCGGCCGCCCTCGGCCAACTGGATATTCCCTGGCTGCGGCAGCCCATTGAGACCCAGATCAATGCCTTGACGGAGGAACTGCACCGCCTGTGGCTGGCGTTCGACAAAGACCTGCGCCAGGGAAAACTGAAAAATCTGGAGTATGACAGCCAGACCAAGACGCTGGTCTGGCGGCGGCCCAAGGTCGGAGACGACGAAGCGAAACAGGATGCTTTTTACGGCAAGCTGTCGTTTCGCGATATCGCCGATGTTCTTCGATTTGTTAATGAGCAATGCCATTTTCTGTCGGCACTAACGCCGCTGCAGCCGCGCTACGCCAAGCAGGTTGCCGATACCGACAGCCTGATGGCAGTCATCATGGCCCAGGCAATGAATCATGGCAATCTCACCATGGCGCAGACCAGCGATATTCCCTATCACGTTCTGGATGCGACGTATCTGCAGTACCTGCGGCTGGCCAGCTTGCAGGCGGCCAATGATGTCATCAGCAATGCCACCGCAGACCTTGCCATTTTTCCACACTATTCCTTTGGCTTGGAGGCGCTCTACGGTAGCGTCGATGGACAGAAATTCGGGGTCGAACGGCCGACGGTGAAAGCGCGGTTTTCCCGCAAATATTTCGGCCGGGGCAAAGGTGTCGTCGCCTACACCCTGCTGTGCAACCATGTTCCGCTTCAGGGCTGGCTGATCGGCGCGCACGAGCTTGAGGGCCACCATGTTTTCGATCTCTGGTACCACAACACCTCGGATATCGTACCGACGGTGATCACCGGCGACATGCACAGCATTAACAAGGCTAATTTTGCCATCCTGCATTGCTTCGGCTTGCGTTTCGAACCGCGCCTCACCAGGCTTCACGAACAGATACAGCAAATCTACTGCGCCGGTGATCCCGCGCGGTACGAAAAATTCCTTATCCAGCCGACTGGGCAGATTGACCTTCAAGCCGTCATCAACGAGAAATCCAACATCGACCAGATCGTGGCGACCCTGGGTCTCAAGGAGATGAGCCAGGGCACATTAATCCGGAAACTATGCACCTACACGCAGCCAAATCCGACACGCTATGCGCTATTCGAGTTTGACAAGTTGATCCGCAGTACCTACACCTTGCGCTACGCCCGCGATCCCCAGTTACAGCGCAACATCCACCGCTCCCAGAACCGAATCGAGTCCTACCACCAGATGCGCTCGGCGATAGCCCAAGTCGGAGGCAAGAAGGAACTGACTGGCAGGACGGATATCGAGGTTGAAATAAGCAACCAGTGCGCCCGGCTGGTTGCCAACGCGATTATCTATTACAACTCCGCCATCCTGTCACGGCTACTCGCCAAGTATGGAGCCAACCCAAGCCACAGAGTCCTGTCCCTGATCAAGAAGATATCGCCCGTGGCATGGCGGCACATCCACATGGGCGGCCACTACACGTTCCGGGGCGAGGGCAAGGCGGTCGATCTCGATGCGTTGGTGGCCGATTTGCTCTTGGAATAGGGAATTACGAGGCCAAACAAAATTTTCGAGGGTTTGGGCTTACACCCCCATCCTCGTCATGGCCAAACCAGAGAAACCCCGTGCAACCATGCCGTAAAGGCCCCGTATTTGCCCCAGAACCGACGCAAGAGCATTTGACAGGGAAAACACCACCAAAGCCAGAAAACGCGTCCTACGCGAAATATGAGCATTTTCCAAAATAAAAATACCCAAACCCCAGACAAGGAGTGCCTGGTTGCCACGGCTTCGCCGTGCCAGGCACGGATTGCTGTCGATGCAAACAGCGTTCTATGCGCTGCGCGCGTCATAACGGTGGCCCGTTTACCATTCCGCGCCCTGCGCGGTTGCGAACGATTCAGACGATTTGCAAGCAAATCGCCCAAATCGCCCGGGAATACCGCGTCTATTACGCCGAACATCGCACCGGCCCGGGCCCGAACGATTATTCGATGGACCACAGTTCGGTGCTGTACCTCATGAGCCCGACCGGCGCTTTCATCGCGCCGGTCCGGGCGGACCAGTCCGGGGAGGAGATCGCGGCGAACCTGAAGAAGCTGATGAGTTAGGTTCGGCCCGCCTCCGGCCGGAACCGAACGCCAGACCTGGCCAATCCGCCGCCGAGGGCGATCGGAGTGCCGTCGGCCCGCCA
>DAIDKJ010000122.1 GCA_027450105.1 Ferrovum sp. | reverse complement strand
CATTCTGTCATTGCAGCAGTAGACCTGGGTTCCAATAGCTTTCGCTTGCAAGTCTCGCGCGTGGTCCAAGGACACCCTTACACCTTGGACTCGCTCAAAGAGTCCATTCGCCTGGCGGCCGGCCTGCAGCCAGATAAAACCCTCACGGAAGACGCGCAGCAGCGCGCCCTGAGCTGTCTGGAACGCTTTGGCGAACGCTTGCGCGGTATTCCACGCAGTGCCATTCGGGCGGTTGGAACCAATACACTGCGCGTGGCAAAGAATGCGGGCCAGTTTTTGGAACGGGCCGAATCCCTGCTGGGGGTCCCCATCGAGATCATCGCGGGGCAGGAGGAAGCGCGTCTGATTTTCATCGGGGTGACCCACAGCATTCCCCGGCGGCCGGGACGGCGTCTGGTGGTGGATATCGGTGGTGGTTCCACCGAATTCATCATTGGTCGCGGGTTTCGACCGCAGCGCATGGAAAGTCTGTACATGGGCTGTGTCAGCTATACCCAGCGCTATTTTCCCAGTGGCAAGGTAACCGCCAAAACCCTGCGTCAAGCCGAACTGGCGGCCCAGGCAGAGCTTCAGGTGCTCAACCGGAACTTCCAGGCAGGCCAGTGGGATCACGCCCTGGGTTCTTCGGGCACGGCCCGGGCCTTGGTGGAATTGCTGGAACAAAACGGATTCTCGGGGCAAGGGATCACCGCCCCGGGCCTGGCGTTTCTACGGGAGCGACTGTTGCAGGCAGGGGATCCGCGGGCCTTGAATCTGGCGGGTATGCGACCGGATCGGGTGCCTGTGTTGCCCGGCGGCTTGGCCATCATGGGAAGTGTGTTTCAGGAGTTGGGGGTGGAGCAGATGCAAACCACGGACTGTGGTTTGCGCGAAGGGGTGCTCTACGAAATGCTGGGCCGTCTGGAGCATAAGGATATCCGCTCGGCCACGGTACGCGTCTTCATGACACGCTACGCTGTGGACGAAGCGCAGGCGCAACGGGTGCAAAAGACTTGTCTCACGCTGTTTCGTCAGGCAGCAACCCCGACGACCTTGCGACAGTACGGTCCGTATTTGGGTTGGGCTGCCCTGCTGCACGAAATCGGTCTGTCCATCGCCCATAGTGGGTATCACCGGCATTCGGCTTACATTGTGGATAATGCGGACATGCCCGGGTTTTCCAAGCAGGAGCAGGCCATTTTGGGGGGTGTGGTACAGGCCCAGCGCGGAAGATTGACCAAAGTGGCTGAACGCATCGTGAATCGAGAGGGTTGGTTGATGGTCTGCTGTTTGCGCCTGGCCGTGTTGTTGCATCGCGATCGGTGCGCTATCGCTCTTCCCCGTCTGCGGCTTTCTGTGGAGGAGCAGGGGCTTGCTCTGACGGTTTCGGCACGCTGGCTGGCACGTAATACGCTGGGGCAGGCCAATTTGCAGACCGAGGTTCGGCATTGGGAGGCCATGGGCATTACCCTGAAAATTCTGCCCCATGGGGCGTCCAGTTCTCCGGAAAGCTGAGTTTTCCCATGGTCTTGAACACCCGGTGTAATCAATCTGAAATATTTTACCGGTACTCTCGGATGGTTTGAAAACCGACTGATTTGAAGATCATTTTACGGAGAATTCTCATGACGTTGTCCTCCTCCTCCCGGTATTTTGCGCTTTCCCTGCTGGGACTTCTTGCGGCGACCCAGGTTCGTGCCATGGACATCACGGGTGCCGGAGCAACCTTCCCCTACCCCATTTATGCGAAATGGGCCGAGGCCTATAAAGTGGCTTCCGGCAACGGGTTGAACTATCAATCCATTGGTTCCGGAGGCGGGATCAAACAGATCAAGGCCAAAACGGTGGATTTTGGGGCCACCGACAAACCACTGGCCAAGGAAGAGCTGGATCGGGACCACCTGGTGCAATGGCCCATGGTTATTGGCGGTGTAGTGCCCGTGGTCAACGCCGTGGGGATTGCCCCCGGGCAGCTCAAGTTGTCGGGCGAGTTATTGGCGGATATCTATCTGGGTAAAGTGAAAAAGTGGAATGACCCTGCCATACAGGCCCTGAACAAGGGGGTGAAACTGCCCAATCAGGATATTCTGGTGGTGTCTCGTTCTGATGGTTCGGGGACCACCTTCATTTTTACCCATTATCTGTCCCAGGTCAGCGCCGAGTGGAAAAGTCGGGTGGGTAGCGATACCTCGGTCAGATGGCCCGCAGGGATCAATGGCAAGGGCAACGAAGGGGTGGCTTCCTACGTGCGCCAGCAAAGTGGCGCCATAGGGTATGTGGAGTATGCCTATGCGCTGCAAAACAAGATGGTCCATGTGCAGATGAAAAACCACGATGGCCAGTTCGTTCAACCCAACGATAAATCTTTTAGTGCGGCGGCGGCCAACGGGAACTGGAAAGCGGAGGCAGGGTTTTATGAAGTCCTGACCGACGAGCCCGGCAAAACCAGCTGGCCCATTACCGGAGCTACTTTCATTCTGATGCAACAAACCCAGGAACATCCCGACCATGCCAAGGTGGCCTTGTCCTTCTTTGACTGGGCCTACAAAAATGGCGCCAAGTCGGCTCTGGAACTGGACTATATTCCCATGCCCGACAACGTGGTGAAACTGGTGGAGCAGTCCTGGAAAGCCAGCCTGAAGGATGCTGCTGGCAAACCGGTCTATTAATGGGTCGGTTTGTGAAATAGTCATGGGTGCGGTTATCATTCCGTTCTCAGAGCGAAATCGAGTGATCAATCCTGCCCCCAACCCCCCCCAGTCCGGAAAATCCAATCCCCGGGGCGAGCCTCATCGCCTGCAGCGCTGGGGGGATCTGCTGTTCGAGAACCTGACCCGGTTTTTTGCCTTTCTGGTGCTGGCCACCCTGATTGCGATCCTGATCTCGCTGCTGGTGACCAGCCTGCCTTCCCTCAAGGCCTTTGGCTGGGGGTTTTTGTTTTCCGACGAGTGGGACCCCGTGCAGGACCGCTTCGGCGCTCTGGTTCCCATCTACGGGACTTTGGTCAGTTCCTTGATTGCCCTCAGTATTGCCTTGCCCGTCAGTTTTGGGATTGCCATTTTTCTCACGGAAATGGCGCCGGCCTGGCTCAAGCGACCTCTGGGTACCGCCATCGAACTATTGGCGGCCATCCCCAGCATCATCTATGGCATGTGGGGGTTGTTTGTGTTTGCACCGGCTTTTTCCCAGTGGGTGCAGCCCGCCTTGAAGAGCCTCCTGGGCCCGATTCCGGGGGTGTCGTTTCTGGTGGAAGGCCCCCCCATGGGCATTGGCATGCTGACGGCGGGAGTGATCCTGGCCATCATGGTCATTCCCTTCGTGGCCTCCGTGATGCGTGATGTCTTCGAACTGGTGCCGGCGGTGCTGAAGGAATCGGCCTATGGTCTGGGTGCCACCACCTGGGAAGTGGTGTGGAAAGTGGTTTTGCCCTACACCCGCGTGGGCGTGGTGGGTGGTGTGATGCTGGGATTGGGGCGTGCCCTGGGCGAAACCATGGCAGTGACCTTTGTGATTGGTAATGCCCAACGGTTGAGTCCTTCCCTGCTGGCGCCCGGCAACAGTATTGCTTCTTCCCTGGCCAACGAGTTTGCCGAGGCCGTAGGAGACCTGTACACCTCGGCCCTGATCGAATTGGGGTTATTACTGTTTGTTATCACCACGGTGGTGCTGGCCATTGCCAAAATCATGTTGTTACGCATGGGCCGGCGCGAAGGAAAGCGAAGCTGACATGCAACGAGCCACACCCGCCACAGATAAAATTTACCGAGCCCGGCGTCGTCTCAACCGCTTCAATCTGGGCATGTCCTTTCTGGGGATGGCCTTTGGCTTGTTCTGGCTATGCTGGATCTTGGTCACCCTGCTGCGCTTCGGGCTGGAAGGATTGAGTTGGCAATTGTTTACCCAATCGACGCCAGCGCCGGGGAGCGATGGGGGACTGCTCAACGCCATTCTGGGCTCCCTGTTGATGGCGGGAGGCGCTACGCTCATCGGAACCCCTGTGGGGGTGCTGGCCGGTACCTATTTGTCGGAATATGGACGGCGGGGCTGGCTGGCCCCAGCCACCCGGTTTGTCAATGACATCTTGCTGAGCGCTCCCTCCATCGTGCTGGGATTGTTCGTCTACACGCTATACGTATCCCGGGTAGGTCATTTTTCAGGTTTTGCCGGGTCTTTGGCGCTATCCCTGATCGTGGTGCCGGTGGTGGTGCGCACCACGGACGACATGCTCAAACTCACACCGGATAGTTTGCGTGAGGCGGCCATCGCTTTGGGGGCGCCCAAATGGAAGATGATCGTCCTGGTATCCTACCGGGCGGCGCGTACCGGCATTGCCACCGGTGTCTTGCTGGCCGTGGCGCGTATTAGTGGCGAAACCGCTCCCTTGCTGTTTACCGCACTGAACAATCAATTTCTGTCCCTCGACATGAATGCAGGAACTTGTATGTTTCCGGCAGAAGCGCGCCTTCGCGCGGGACTTCGCGGATGTCCCCGACCAGCAAGTCGTCCTGGCGCAGTCGCTCCACGATGCCGAGGAGGCGCGCGACGAAGCGGTCATGCAACTGGAACAACGCGAGTCGGAACTGGGCAACAAGCTGAGCCAGACCGAAGCCGAATTGCGCGCCGCGATGGACGGTCTGC
>DAIDKJ010000121.1 GCA_027450105.1 Ferrovum sp. | reverse complement strand
AGCCATGCCCCGCCAGGCCCAGCCATGCCCCGCCATGCCTTGCCACGCCTATTTCCTAGAACGGTATATCGACCAGTTCCCACTCATCACACCCAAGCTTTCTGAAATCTTCAGGGGGTGACGCATTGAATTTTTTACAGAATCCATCGTCCAGAAACTCACAGTCCGAGCAGTTCCGCTTGATCTGATTGAGCCATCCCAGGTGCTCTTGAGCGATCTTCAGTTGCTGTTGGTATTCCATTCTGTTCATAATTTCCCCACTCAAAAGAAACGATTTCCGGCCATTTGCCAGACTCGTTGACCAAAACCGATGAGGGCTTCCTGGCTTTTTTTAATGCCAGAGCTACCATGCTCCGAGTGCCATCGACGACAGCATCAGGCATCCGTAGAGCAGCCCATCGCATGGCTTTTTCCTTGGCAAACCCGCTGTGTTCAGGGCATAAATATTCTCGGACGACCACGCGCAACCCTGACCAATACTCCACTCGCATCGAGTCAGGCGATCCTTCTTTGTGGTGCAAGTGATAGGTCACATTGGTCACGGCATAGTGATTGATACGCTGCGCCTGGTGCGCTGACAGCACAGCCGAGCGCGATACCTCGCTGTACTCAATCACGGGACGCGGGATTTCATGACCGCATTCGGGGCATATCCTGGCGTTTGTCGGAATCTGATTGCCGCAGGCCTCGCAGATGGTTGACGGGGCCTCCCCGCGCTTGTTTTGCGTTGCGCGTTTGATGCGCCCCCGGATTTTGTCCACTGGCCCCATGCGATCCGTGGTATCGGTGAAATCGAGCCACAAGCAATTCACTTTACCCGTGGCAATACGCATACCACGACCAAGCCCTTGCACATACAGCACCGGGGAGATGGTAGGGCGGCACCAAATTAGGCAATCGACATCCGGTACATCGAATCCGACAGCCAGAGCCATCACAGTGACCAGGCAACGAACATGTCCGGCGCGGAATTGCGCGACGAATTTCTCTCGCTCTGCCTTGGGGGTTTCTCCGCAGACCAGCGTGGCGCTGATTCCTGCGCCAATCAATAACCCAACCAGCTCGCTGGCGCTTTCAACAGTTGGTGTAAAAGCCAGCCATTTGCTGCGATCTGCCGCCAACGATAAACAGTCGTTCACCACACTGGGTAAATACCGGCGCACGGCCTCATCCAGTTCATCAACCTGATAGTCGCCCGTGGTGGCAATCGACACATCACTGACATCGATGCGCGTTGCGCTTTGTCCTGGTAATACCATTGGAGCCAAAAACCCGGCTTGCATCAGCGGCGGCATGTGCACTTCATGGGCAATGCCGGTGAATAGCGGGTCTTTCCCATCGGTCAGCCAAACGCCGTCCCCGCGAAACGGCGTTGCCGTGAATCCCACGACACGAAAAACGCAGTATTTAGCCAGGTCATTGAGAAATTTCCGGTAGCGGCCAGCACCGTCAGGGCGGATCAGGTGGCATTCATCCACAATCACCATGCGGATATTTCCAAGAATGTGTGCACAACTGGCAATCGTGCCAATCGTCCCCACGACCACATCCGCATCGGGCTGGCGCTTGCCCAGGCTTGCGCTGTAAAACCCAACCGATAAATGCCCTGGAATCATCGAGCGCAGCTTTTCAGCGTTTTGTTCAGCCAGTTCCTTGCTGGGAACGATAATCAGGGTGCGTGGATGATCCTCTGGCCATGTCTCAAAAATTAGACGCACCAGTTCGGCGATCACAACAGACTTACCCGAGCCGGTGGGCATCACCACAATAGGTGCATGTTCCACTCCAGGGTTACGCCGCATCCAGTCATAGAGCCGGTCAAGCGTTTCCTGCTGGTAGGGTCGAATGTTCACGAAGCTACCCTCCCGCCAAGCTCCGTTTTGACTTGCTGCACGAACGGATCGCAGATCAATGCAGGGTCAACGCCTGAAATCTCATCCGACAGGTAGCCGTCCTTTGAATCACTATTGCGAAAAGTCTTGCCATTGATTTTGCTGCGATACTCCACCCAGTTTTCCTCGTCCGAACCGCCCAGGTATTCAGCCCAGTTTTCCAAAAGCGCGGGGATGAACCGATGACCAGAGCAGCCTTTTAACTGATGATCCCTATCCAGCGGAGCCATGTTATGCCGCTCACACAGCCATTGGCCGTCTTGCGCCGGGGTTGCATGAGCGCAGGTACGACAATTTGCCGCTGGTGGCTTGTTCCCCCAGCACAACCCGTGAGCGGCGCAAAAGCGGCATTCAAACCATGTCTCGTCTTTGAGTTTTGGGAATTCTGGCTCTGGTGCAAATACCACAGATGCAGCACGGTCCATCAGCCTTTTCTGGTCAGTGGCCGATTCGTGGACACGCTCATAATGGATTTCGTCGGTATCCTTGTTGACCGCGAAATAATTGGCCCTCGACATGCCGGTGAGGGCCATGTACACCTGCATCTGGGCATAGTGCTGGGGCTTGGATTCCTGCACGCCCTTGGCTACCAGATCCTTGAATGATTTTGCTGAGTGGGTTTTGAACTCGATCACTTCCCACTTGTCAGGGGAGGCATCCGGCAATCCTTTAATGCACCCATCCATCGAGCCGCCAAAGTGGCCGCCCAGCGTGCTTACGGTCCATTGTGATTTTTCGTCAGGGCCGGTGGATACCTCGGCCCCAATCCCGCGCAATTCTTCCACCAGAATCGCTTCCTCGCGCTGGCCCCGGCTGAACAAGCGCAACATGCGCCCGTCAAACTTCTGGATAACCGCCCAACGAAACCGATACCAAAGCCAGCGGGTGCAGGAATGGCCAATTTCTGATGCTCCCAGGTGAGAGCGCGGGGACTGGTCGGTAACCGACTCACGCCACGCGAACATCCGGGCGGGAATGGTCAGGACAGGTTGAGGAAGCGCAGCCATGATTTAGAGCGCCCAGGGAGCCTGAACACCCTGCTGGCGAGCAGGAGTGGCCTTGACGCCTGGTTGCTGTTGCATACCCATCTGGCCTTGGATCTGCACCGGGGCCTGCCCGGCTGGTGCCGTATAGCCTTTGACCTCGTTCTGGTCGGCGTACTGCCCGGTCTCATCCTTGCGGATGATGACCTTGATCGTCATGGGGATACCGTGCAGCTGCTGTGTGTCGTTCAGCTGCAAGACGTTTGCCGCGTGGCAGATAGCGGATAGCTGGCGCTGTCCGATTTCTGTTGCCTTAGGGTTCTGGTTGACGATGTTCACCCGATCAAACACTTTACGTCCCTTGAACTGGCCGTCCAACACACGCCAGGTCAGATTGAGGATCTGACCGCTGCGCGATTTGGTTTCTTTGATTTCTGACTCCTCGATGGAGGCCAGATAGGTCCCCGCAGGGACTGGCTCAAAAGTCTCCTGTGGTGCTACGGTAGCTGCGTTGAAATTAAGAAATGACATTTTTTATGCTCCTTTGATTTTACGGGCGATAGTCGCCAGGTCAGGTTGCTCGAATGGGTCCAGACAGCCGCTACGATCCTTCGCAATGTAGGATTCGTCGGGAGCCGTCTGGAGCCAGCGAGAAGGGTTGCCATCGGCGTCACGTTCAACGCGAAGGGCAAAGATCATGTCAGTGAAATATGGGAGAGCTTGGCCGAGCTTCGCGCCCGGGAGCATCGGGGTAAAAGTTTGCTTGGAACCTACAACCACGTTAGTACTGATGGCACCCACCGTCCGGGTTTCAATGATGTCCACCTTTTCCGAGGCCTGTTTGGCCGAGAAATAGACGTTTCGCTCGGGTAGATCACGAAATGAGCGGATCAGCTCATACATGGTGTCCTGTAGCGCGCCATATGCCTGACGCGGATCGCGTGAAATCGATTTTTCGTTGGCGAGCACCACCTCCGCGACCTCGGAGAGCGAGTCAACGCAAACCCATTGGTACTGTCGGCCTTCGTGACTGCCAAGAAAATCGTAGGCTTCCTTGACCTCCCCGATGGTTTTGACCTCAATAACCGGGATGTCAAAACCGCGCAGGGACAAAAGGCCGCTTTCTGCTGAAATGATGATGGTGGATTCGCCAGTGGTGGCACATAGTCGTGTTTTCCCAGATCCAGCCGAGCCGTACACGGTCATCTTCAAACCATGCGCTGCGGCATTTTTGGTTGATGAAAGTTTGATCGCCATTTCAGATTTCCTCTATTTTTATGGAGGGCTTTGCAGCCTTGGTGGTGATGTAGGGCTGAATCACGGCGAACACAGCAGGGTTGGCCGTTTCCAGCGAACGGAAAAACTTCATGTCCAGATCGGGCTTCCAGCGGAAAGCGTCCTTTGCCAGTTCTGGTAATTGGTTCCAGTCGGATTGCAGACGCTCACCATCCAGAGCGCGGGTCAGCTTGAATGTGGCGCTTGCCTTGTAGCGCTCTGTCCTGAGGGTGTCCGTGCCTTCCGGCAATTGCTGGAAACAGGGGATCAGATGCTTTTCGATATCGAGCCGGCGTTCATTGGCCGCAGATTCTTCTGCTTTAGCGCAGATCCATGCCGCCAGCAGTTTCTCGTTGATTTCTACTTTAGTGGTATCCATTCCGTTTAGTCCTCGCATTTTTCGCAGGCCAAAGCCTCGGCCAGCACGGCCAGCTGCTGGTGGTAGACATGCGACATTACGAGGGATCGGATCAT
>DAIDKJ010000120.1 GCA_027450105.1 Ferrovum sp. | reverse complement strand
GATATCCGTGTCGGAAAAATGGTACTGACTGCTGCCCGAGTTGGGATCGGCCTGGGCGCGATCGGAGCGGGATCGGTGTGACACCACGGTAATGGTTTGTGCCTGGGCCACGGCGTCCTCTCCCATGGGTTCGGGAGCGGTAGGAGCGTTAGAGGTCGTGCCCGCATTGCTCTCTGCACCCTGGCTCAGCCACGGGGTGAGCAATAGCACGAGCAGCAGGGCTTGGCAGAATCTGGAAGAATGCCTAGGCCGTTGCTCGAGTTGCTTGGGGACAGCGTCGTCAGGAATGAAAGAGGTCAATTTTTTGCCAGGCCCGGGAGTGCCAACGCCACCACAGGGCGCAGCCGAGGGCCGTAGTATACACCAGTGCTGCCGTCCATCCCCCTCGCGCACCCCAACCCCACTGGGGCAGGCCCGACACCCAGCCGCCCCCGGGCGGGAACGTGAGAGCATGGCATAGGGGTAAAAACAGGAGCCAGGACAATAACAGCAGAAGGACCGTGGGGATGCGCACATCTCCTGCCCCCCGGAGACAAAAGGCGCTGGAGAGGTTGAGGGCATCAAACAGTTGATAGCCTGCAGCGATCCACAGTAAATCCTGACCCAACTGGATGACGGCTTGGGACTGCGGGTCGTGGGGGGGGGCGAAGCGCGGCATCAGCCAGGAGCCGGCCAAGGCCAAGCCAATGCCCACCACGCTCATGTACACAACGGCCAGGGTGATGATGACGCGGGCACAGCGCATGGCCCAGGCCTTGTCTCCGGCGCCGATGGATTGACCTACCAGGGTCGTGCCGGTGAGCGCAATGCCAATGGCCGGCATATAAGACACTGAGGTCAGCATCATGACGATTTGGGTAGCAGCACCGTCGATGGGGTTGAGTTGTACTTGCATCATCTGAAACAGCGCCAATCCAATCACGTCCATGGCCGGAAACAGGCCGGTGGGTATCCCCAGGGCAAAAACCTGGCGGATCCCTATTCTGTCGGGTTGCCAGGTGTGGCGGGTGGCAAACCCGACTTGAAAGCGCTGCCCCAAAAATACCCAGAGCCCGGCCAAAGCCCCCAGCAGCAAAGCCAGACTGCTGGCGATGGCAGCCCCCGCCATGCCAAACCCCCAGTGAAAGATGAACAGTTGATTGAGCAGGGCATTACTCACAGCCACCAGGAGCATGATCCACAGGGTATAGCGTGGTTGCCCGATGCCATTGAAGAAGGAACTCAAGGAAAACAGCAGGGCCGAGATCGATCCCCCCAGCATGCGTGGTACCCAAAACCCCTGAGCCAAAGCCAGCACTTCGGGTTTGAGACCAAACTGCGCCAGCAACAGGGGGCCCCACCAGGCGGCCAGTATAAATAGTGGCGTGGTGAGCAGGGCGCCCCACACCCCGCTCCAGGTGGCATGAGCCGCTGCGCGCTGGCGTCCGGCTCCAAAATGCTGTGCCACCAGGGTTTGCACGCCCATGCCCACGCCCCCCAGCAATAAAAAAAAGACGAAGATGAGGTAATAGCAGGCGCCCATGGCAGCCATGGCGTTGGTGGAGAGCTTGCCGATAAACCAGGTGTCGGTCAGATTGAGCACCATCTGAATGCTGCTATTGACAAATAGCGGCAGGGCCAGGCCAAACACCTGGTGCAGGTCTACTTGCGCCTGGCCCCGGGCATCCAGACGCAGGGCCGGTAATGCGTTGGCTGCGGGGTGGGTCATTCCATGGGCTTGATCTGAATGCGGGCAAACTTGCGCTTTCCCACTTGCAGGACCAGTGGAGCCCCCGCAGTGAGCATCAACTGTTTGTCGCTGACGGTTTCGCCGTTGACGCGGATTCCTTTGCCCTCGATCAGGCGCAGGGCTTCCGAGGTGGTGGCGGTCAAACCGGCTTGTTTCAGGGCTTGGGCGATGGGTAATCCGGCACTGGATAGAGGGGCCAGGGTAAATTCCGGCATGTGTTCGGGCGCGGCATGGGCTCGAAAGCGGGCTTCAAAATCGGCCAGGGCAGAGGCTGCAGCCGCAGAACCATGGAACCGGGAAACCAGCTCGAGAGCGAGAGCAACTTTTATATCGCGGGGATTCTTGCCTTGTGCCACCTCCCGTTGCCAGCTTTCAAGAGTCGTCAAGGGGTGGAAGGAGAGTAGTTCCAGATAGCGCCACATCAGGGTGTCGGAAATGGACATGAGTTTGCCGAATTGTTCCTGGGCGGATTCCTGGATTCCGATGTAGTTGTTCATGGACTTGGACATCTTGTGCACGCCATCGGTCCCCTCCAGCAGCGGCATGGTGAGGATGCACTGGGGGCGCAAGCCGTACTGCTTTTGCAGTTCTCGCCCCATGAGCAAATTGAATTTCTGGTCGGTGCCCCCCAGTTCAAGATCGGCCTTCAAGGCCACCGAGTCGTAACCCTGCACCAGAGGATAGAGAAATTCATGCAAGGCGATGGGCTGCTCCAGGCGATAGCGTTTGGCAAAGTCATCCCGTTCCAGCATGCGGGCCACGGTATGACTGGCGGCCAGACGAATCAGGCCGGCCGCACCCAAAGCGTGCATCCAGGTGGAATTAAAGGCGATGGTAGTGCGCTGCGGGTCCAGGATTTTGAAGACCTGGCTTTGATAGGTGGCGGCATTGGCCTGGATTTGCTCGGGCGTCAGGGGAGGGCGTGTGGCATTGCGGCCGGTGGGGTCGCCAATCAGTGCGGTAAAGTCACCGATCAAAAAAATGACCTCATGGCCCAGTTCTTGCAGGGTTCTGAGCTTGTTGAGCAAAACGGTGTGCCCCAGATGCAGATCGGGGGCGGTGGGATCAAATCCTGCTTTTACGCGTAGCGGCGTGCCGCTATTCAAGCGATCGATCAACTCGCTCTCGGGTAGTATTTCCTCGGCACCGCGACGGATTTCCTGCAAGGCTTGTGTGTTTGTCATGCGGGTCGAGCACCTGAAAGAAACTTGCGGAAAGGGTGAAGGGATCTGATTTGATTGGTTTTTTTGTTGTGCATGGAAAATTGTGATTAACCCTGATTTCTGGTAGACTCGTCCGGATGAAATTTATCAAACATTGCGCGCAAGCGCTCAACCACTGGATTTTAACGCAAAAATCCCACGTCAAGGCCTCCGATTCCCGCTTGAGCGGTATGGTGGCCACTGTGCTGATGATGGTTTTTGGCGTGGCCACGGCCTTTGGCATCACGCCGGGCACCTCCACCCGTCTGGTGCCGGTCACCCCGGTCATCGAGGACATCACCCAGCATGGCGTCATGCCCACGGCTACCCCCGGCATCTACACCCAGCAGGATCAGGTGCGAGCCGGTGATACCTTGGCTGCGCTATTATTTCGTATGGGCGTGTCCGATCAGGCTGCTCTGGATTTCATTCGCACCAATCCCACGGCGCGGGTCATCTATCAGCAGATGTCTCCGGGTAAACCCATTCGCATTCAGCGGCGCAATAATGGCGACCTGATTTCCCTGCGTTTTCCCCATACCCCAGGAAAAACACTGCAGGTCACGCGACAGGGAGATCAGTTTCTTGCCAGTGAAGTGAGCGTGGGGAGCTTGCATCGGGTGGTGCAGGCCTCTGCCACCATTCACAGTTCTCTGTTTGCGGCGGCCGATGCGGCAGGAATTCCTGATGGAGTCACCCATCAGTTGAGCCGCCTGTTCTCCACGGATATCGATTTTCACAATGATCTGCGCTCGGGGGATACTTTCTCGGTGGTGTACGAGGCCACTCAGGATGACTTCGATCAGATCCAGTCGGGCAAGATCCTGGCCGCCGAATTTGTCAACAAGGGAGTGGTGATTCGCCGCGTCTACTTTGACGGCCCGGATGGGGGGGATTACTACACCCAGGACGGGAAAGGCGCCAGAGCCTCCTTTTTGCGTTCACCCATCGAGTTTTCGCGGGTAACCTCCGGCTTCAAGGCTGAACGCTTTCACCCCATTCTTAAAACCTGGCGGGCCCACAAGGGGATCGATCTGGGGGCACCCATGGGGACCCCCGTGGTGTCCGTGGCCAATGCAACGGTGGCCTATGCCGGTTGGCGTAATGGCTATGGTAATGTCATCGAATTACGCCATAGTAACGGGATCAGTACCGTGTATGGGCATCTATCGGCCTTTGCCGTGGGTTTGCATACCGGGGCCCATGTGCACCAGGGTGATGTCATCGGTTTTGTGGGGATGACCGGGTTGGCCACCGGGCCTCATCTGCATTATGAATTCAAAATCGATGGCGTGCAGCACGACCCTCAGGGTCCTGATGTGCCTCGTTACGCTAGCGCCAGTTTGTCCGGGCGAGGCAAAAGCCAATTCCTCACCGCTACGGCTCCTCTGATCAAACAACTGGACGCCATTCGTGGAGCCTCTGTGGCCCACTTCGAATAACCTCATGCAATGGTACGGCGGCATCATGAGCGGCACCAGCCTGGATGCCGTGGATGCCTGTTTAGTCAGCTTTTCTGCAGAACAACCGCAATTGCGGGCTCATTCCAGCGTGGCACTTCCGCCCGAGTTGCGCCAGGAGCTGCTAGCGCTGAATCAACCTCGCGGTCTGGATGAACTGCATCGGACCGCTCTGGCCGCACAGCAGCTCATGGAGGGCTATCACCAAGCTCTGAAAGACTGTCTGCAACAAGCGGGCTTGCAGCCTCATCAGGTGCAGGCTGTGGGTGCTCATGG
>DAIDKJ010000119.1 GCA_027450105.1 Ferrovum sp. | reverse complement strand
AGGACATCTTCCGGCTCGCCCATGTGGACGACCCCGCGTGCGCCAAAACGGACCATGGTTTCCAGTTCAAACAGATTGCGCGAGGGGCTCATGACGAGTAGTCCGATCTGTTGAGCATTCAAGCGTGCGGGCAAATCCGCCGACTTTGCCCGGATTTCATCATCGGCAATCACCAGGCATGGCTTGCGGCGCTGGATTTCCGACATCAGATGAGTATCGGGCGGGTGACTGCCAACCCACTCCATGGGTTGGGGGGAAGACTCCAGCAAGCGTTTCAAGCCAAGTATGAAAATTTGGTTTTGAGTAGCGGCAAAGACGCGAATAGGTTTTGAAAAGTCCATGAGTTTTCTCGATGAAAAAGCATTGGGAAGATTGACAATACGTATCGAAGGCAGTGATTTTTGCTGTGAAATTTCGATGAAGGGCGATCATACAAAGAGTGGGATGACGGGAATGAAACTAATTGTTGCGATTGTAACTTTCAAATAACATTTCCAAGAAATAGGGGGCCGGTCAGCATCGATTGTCATGTTTTTCTTACGGCCGGAATAGAAAAAAGTGAGACGCTCCATGTGCGCGGTTTGAATGTCGCGGGGGTTTGGTAGAGCTTGGTCCTGGTGTGTTGCTCAAGAAACCCGAGGGATTGACGATATGATCTTTGATGAAAGCGTGGTAATTTGTTGGTTTGTACAATGATGATCTCCTTCTGTGCCAAGGATGAATAGCATGACGCATCGATCGGCCATACCTTTAACCAACCTGCTGACTCTCCACGAGTCACTGGGGTTGGTCATTCTGGATTCGGCACATGAATAAACTGCTTGCGCTTTGTTTGACCGCCGTTATTTTGCACGGACTCGGGTATGTGCTGGGCTTGGAGACTTCCCGGCTGACAGTTACTCTGGTGAATGCTGCTGTGACCGTCGGTCTATTGTTTCTGGCCTATCGGGTTTTTGGAGCGCAGGCCACTCCCGATTCGGAAAAAATTTCTTCTGCGCAAAGGCGGGAGCTGGATTCTGCTTCTGCCGAGGTCGTGGCTGGTGCCAGCTTGCCCTTTTCAAAACAGTTTGATACAGCCAGTGAGGATTTGCGGCAGGTGGATGCTTTGTTGTCCGATGCCATTCAAAAATTATTGGCCAGTTTTGAGGGAATGCACGGGTTGATTCACGAGCAAACCGAAGTGGCCCAAGAGGTTGTGAGACAAAACGAGGGAGTGGAAGAGAAAGAAGTCGTTGCCGATTATTTGGGCGAAACCTCGAAATATATTAAAGGGCTGGTGGAGAGCATCGTTGAAAACAGCAAGGTGGGAATCGTTCTGTCTGAAAAAATGGATGTGGTGAGCGAACAGGTCAATCAGATCCTGAGTATTTTGGGTGAAATCGATGCCATTTCCAAGCAAACCAATCTACTTTCGCTGAATGCCGCCATCGAGGCGGCCCGAGCGGGTGAATTCGGCCGGGGCTTTGCCGTGGTGGCTGATGAGGTGCGTAAACTCTCCTCCCGGGCCGAGCACTTCAGTAGCCAGATTCGCAAGGACATCGATCAGGTCTATCAAGCGGTCAAGGATGCGGAGGGGGCCATCCACAAGATGTCTTCCATGGATATGGCCTTTGCACTGGAGGCCAAGGAGAAGTTGGATAGTACATTGATGCATATCCATGGAACCAGTCGTAACATGACGAACATCATCGTGAAACAGAACGAGATTTCCTCGCGTGTTCAAGGTGTGGTCAATAGCGCTGTGACCTCCCTGCAGTTTCAGGACATGGTGGGCCAGTTGTTACAGCATGCCACCCGAAAATTGGCTGCCATGCATCGGGCTTGGCAGCGCATGGGTGAATTTGCTGAAGGTGAAAGAAGGGGTACGCGCTTCTCCCACGCCGAAGTAGAACAAATCCGCCTGGAAATGGAGCAACTCTTTGTCAACGGGGATCAGGTCAGCGATAAAAAACCAGTGCGTCAGGGCAGTATGTCCACCGGAGATGTGGAGTTGTTCTAAACGCATTTCCAAAGGATTTCTTTACCGTTTCCAGAGGATTTCTCTATCGTCACCTAGCCCTGCGTGCACCCTGTCCCTGGTATCCACATCTGCCGGCTTCCACTTGGGATGGCGTGGTCTCGCTCCAAAAGGCTGGTTGGCGTCTTGGTATTGCGCCCATTGCAATTCGCGTTCGAGGCCCAAACACCGTTCTTGTTTATCCCTTATGCATCTTGTAGAGTGGAAAAGAAATTCTCAAATATTGTTGTCCGTCCCTTTCCTTGGTAGATTGTTACTTTGTGTGAAGAACCTGCACCGTTGAATGAAGTTGTCGGGTGTGGTAGGCGCCGGAAGGTGCATTCGTATTTCATTGAGGGAGGTTTAGCGTGGCCAAGTCGATTTTGACGGTGGACGATTCAGGGTCAATCCGCCAGATGGTGTCCTTTACGCTCAAGGGAGCGGGGTATGAAGTAATCGAAGCGGCGGATGGGCAGGAGGGGCTGGATAAAGCGCGTCAAAAAAGTGTTGATCTGGTATTGACGGATCAAAACATGCCTCGCATGGATGGCTTGACGTTGATCAAAACCTTGCGCACGTTGCCCTCTTATCGAACAACACCCATTCTCATGTTGACCACCGAATCTGGTGATGCCATGAAAATGCAGGGGCGGGCCGCTGGCGCTACAGGATGGTTGGTCAAGCCCTTTGATCCGCAAAAACTGCTGGAAGTCGTCAAAAAATGCCTGGGCTGAATTGAGGTAAACCCGTGACCATCGATTTAAGCCAGTTTTATCAGGTGTTTTTTGAGGAAGCGGACGAACTGTTGTCTACCATGGAACGCCTGCTGCTGGATCTGGATGTGGCTAACCCAACGCCAGATGATCTGGATGCCATTTTTCGAGCTGCTCATTCTATCAAGGGAGGGGCTGGAACCTTTGGGTTCACCGACATGATCGAGGTGACCCACGTGCTGGAAAACCTGCTGGATCGCTTGCGTAAAAAAGAAATGCCGGTGACCGATAGCATGGTGAGTGCCTTTCTGGAGGCGGGCGATGTCATCCGGATGCAGTTGGATGGTCACCGGATCGGGGCCGATGTCCGGCAGGAGGAGGTGACACGGATCTGTGCACGCCTAGCTGAACTGACGCGCGCAGGAGCGCCCACCACGCAACAAACGGCTGCGCCGGCTACCGATCCCGGGTACGGGTTTTTTACGGAGGAGGCTGCGCCGGAGGTTATACCCACGGGTGCACCAGCCGTGCAAGCGCGAGAAGATGTGGCTACCGATCCCGGATATGGGTTCTTTGCGGAGGAGGCTGCGCCGGAGATTATACCCACGGGTGTGCCGGGGGTACAGGATCAAGAGCCACCGGCACAACTGGCGCAACAACCGGCTGAGCCAGCCGCGCAGCCCGCGCCACTCGGAGCCACTGCAGACTCCGGCAAGGTGCGGCGTGGACAAGAGGGTGCGTCTGGTTCAGCCGAAACCTCGATTCGAGTGAGTGTGGAGAAGGTGGATCAACTGATCAATCTGGTGGGTGAGTTGGTCATTACGCAAGCGATGCTGACCCAATCGGCACACTGTTTGGGCGAAAACGTTTTTGAGGCGATGCAGGGAAGTCTGCATCAGTTGGAACGAAATTCGCGGGACTTGCAGGAAGTCATCATGTCGGTGCGAATGCTCCCCATGTCTTTCGTGTTCAGTCGCTTTCCCCGAATGGTGAGAGACCTGGCGGCAAAGCTGGGCAAACAGGTGGAATTGAAAATTCTGGGAGAGGGCACGGAGCTCGATAAGGGCGTCATCGAAAAAATCATCGACCCGCTGACCCATTTGATCCGTAACAGTCTGGACCATGGCATCGAAACCGAGGAAAAACGCCAACGCGCTGGCAAGGCGCTCAAGGGTACGGTGACGCTCAACGCTTTTCATCAAGGGGGTAACATCGTGGTGGAAGTGTCCGATGATGGTGCCGGGCTCGATCGCGCCAGAATACTCGCCAAGGCCAGAGAACAAGGCCTGGGCGTGCGCGAGGAGATGACGGATCAGGAGGTTTGGGCGCTGATCTTTGAGGCCGGATTTTCTACCGCCGAGGCCATCACCGACGTGTCTGGCCGTGGGGTGGGTATGGATGTGGTCAAGCGAAATATTTCCGCCCTGGGGGGGCGCATCGAGATTCATTCTGTAGCGGGTCTGGGGTCGCGTTTTTCCATTCGCCTTCCACTGACCATGGCGATTCTGGATGGGTTGTCCGTGGGGGTCGGTCAGCAAATCTACATCATTCCGCTCAGTTATATCGTCGAGTCCATGCAACTGACGGCACAGGACCAGCGCTCCATCAGTTGCGATGGACACCTGATTCATGTGCGCGGTGAGTACGTGCCTCTGGTCCCCTTGAGGGCTTTATTTCCGCTGTCGGGCGAGGACTCTGCCGATTCCGAACAGCCCATCGTGGTGATCATCGAGGCCGAGAATCGTAAAATTGCCTTGCAAGTGGACGAGTTGTTAGGCCAGCATCAGGTGGTGATCAAAAGTCTGGAATCCAATTTCAGAAAACTGGCAGGGGTATCGGGCGCCACCATCATGGGCGATGGCCGAGTCGCCTTGATTCTGGATGTGATGGCCCTGATGCAGGCTCCGGGCCAAAAAAATCAGTTGTCCATGGTATAGAACGACAGCGCACCTCTTAAGGGTAAAAGT
>DAIDKJ010000118.1 GCA_027450105.1 Ferrovum sp. | reverse complement strand
AAAAGCGGCACGCCGACCATGGGCGGCGCTCTGATTTTGGTGGCGATCTCTGTCACGACGGTACTTTGGGCTGATTTGACCAATCGCTACATCTGGCTGGTATTGTTGACTTTTCTTGGCTATGGGGCCGTGGGTTGGGTGGATGACTACCGCAAGGTGGTTCATCGTAACCCCAAGGGGCTGTCTGCCAAAGCCAAGTATTTCTGGCAATCCCTCATTGCGGTGGTCGTGTCGGTTGCTTTGCTGAAAATGGCGGCCACACCGGCGGAAACCGAACTCATCGTGCCTTTTTTCAAGACGGTGGCTTTGCCCCTGGGTGGAGTGGGATTTGTGATTCTGACGTATTTTGTCATCGTGGGCACCAGCAATGCGGTCAATCTGACCGATGGTCTGGATGGTTTGGCCATACTCCCCACCGCCATGATTTCAGGGGCTTTGGCCATATTTGCTTATGTGGCCGGCAATAAGGTGTTTGCAGGTTATCTGGGATTTCCCAGTATTCCGGGGGCGGGTGAACTGGTGATCTTCTGTGCTGCCATGACGGGAGCGGGACTGGGATTTCTGTGGTTCAATGCCTATCCGGCCGAGGTTTTCATGGGGGATGTGGGCGCACTTGCTCTGGGTGCGGCCCTGGGTTTGGTGGCCGTCATCGTGCGCCAGGAGATCGTGCTGTTTGTGATGGGTGGCGTGTTCGTGCTGGAAACCCTGTCTGTGGTGTTGCAGGTGGCTTCCTTCAAGCTCACGGGCAATCGCATTTTTCGCATGGCTCCGGTGCACCACCATTTTGAATTGAAAGGCTGGAAGGAAACACAGGTGGTGGTGCGCTTCTGGATCATCACCATCATCCTGATTCTGGCCGGTTTATCCACTCTCAAGATTCGCTGAACGATGACTACCGCCCATTCTCCTGCCTCCTCACCAGATTCCTGGCTGCAGAACCGGTCGGTGCTGGTATTGGGTCTGGGAGATACGGGTCTGTCCTGCGTGCGCTGGCTGTGCTCCCAGGGCGCTCGGGTGAGCGTGGCGGATACCCGTTCCAACCCTCCCCATGCCGCCACCCTGGCTTTGGAGTTTCCTGATGTGGTCTTGCATCGGGGAGAGCTGACCGAGACCCTGGTGCAATCCGCCTCCCTGATTGTGGCCAGCCCCGGGGTTCCCTTATCTACACCGGTACTACAGGATGCCCTGGCACGTGGTCAGGAAGTGCTGGGAGACGTGGAACTGTTTGCGCGCACGGTGCAGGCCTGGCCTACCCCGCCACGGGTGGTGGCCATTACCGGCTCCAATGGCAAGACTACGGTGACTACGCTGGTGGGAGAAATTGCCCAGGCGGCAGGGCTGTCCACCCAGGTGCTTGGTAATATCGGCACGCCGGTGCTGGAGGCGTTGCACACGCGGGCCCCCGCGGACGTGTATGTGCTGGAATTGTCCAGCTTTCAGCTGGAAACCACCCACACCTTGCAGCTGCTGGCCGGTGCCGTGCTCAATGTGACCGAGGATCATCTGGATCGGTACCCGCACATGAGTGCCTATGCTGCTGCCAAAGCACGAATTTTCAAGCACTGTGCCGTACAGGTGGTCAATCGCCAGGACCCTTGGTCCTCGTCCATGGGGGGCGATCTTCCCCCCGCGGTTCCACAACAGGAGTGCTCGGCTCCTGCGGCCGGTTGGGCCCCACAGCGGGTTGCTTTTGGTCTGGATGCTCCCGAAACCTCTGGCGATTGGGGCTTGCAACCCATTGCTGATGGGCCCCCAAGCGCGTCGGCGCCGGCCTGGATTTGCTGTGGACCAGAACGGGTGTTGCGTACCGATCGCTTAACGCTGCAGGGTTTGCATAATGTGGCCAATGTCATGGCAGCGCTGGCTTTGGCAGATGCCCTGGGGATTGCGCGCAGCATTGCGATACCTGTGGTGCAGGCTTTCAAGGGACTGCCCCATCGGGTGGAATGGGTGGCCCAAATCGGTGGGGTCACCTATCTGGATGATTCCAAAGGGACCAATGTGGGCGCCACGGTAGCCGCTTTGACCGGGCTGGCAGGGCCAGTGGTGCTGATTGCAGGTGGCGATGGCAAAGGCCAGGATTTTTCTCCCCTGGGGCCTGCGCTGGAACGCAATGCACGTGCTGTGATCCTGATTGGGCGTGATGCCGGGCGGATTCACAGTGCATTGGGGGATTGCCCCGTGCCTCAACGCCAGGCCCAGAGTCTGGAACAGGCCGTACAGTGGGCGGCGCAATGCGCCCAACCCGGCGATCAGGTGCTACTGTCTCCTGCGTGCGCCAGTTTTGACATGTTCCGGGATTATCAACATCGCGCTCAAGTGTTCATCCAGGCGGTGCAGGCCCTGGCACAGACTGCGTTTGCCAAGAGTGGCGCGGAATGCTCGGGAGATCATTCATGTTGAGCACCCTGGCCACCCCGCGTCTGCTACGCGCGGAATATGACCGAACCCTGTTGTGGATCGTACTGACCTTGCTGGCGCTGGGAGTCGTCATGGTCTATTCCGCGTCCATTGCCTCGGCCGAGGCGGACCGCCATATCGGGTATCGTTCCAGCTATTTTTTCGTGCGCCAGTTGGCCTATGTGCTCGCGGCCCTGGTGGCGGGCGCTGCGGCTTTTCAGGTGCCGGTGGAGCGTTGGCAGAAATTGGCTCCCTGGTTGTTTGGAGTGGGGTTGGCGGGCTTGCTGCTGGTGCTCATTCCCGGGTTGGGCAAGGAAGTCAATGGAAGCCGGCGCTGGTTATCCTTGGGGCTACTCAATCTGCAACCCTCGGAATTCATGAAATTTGCCGTGGTGCTCTATGCCGCGGATTACACCGTACGCAAGGCCGCCTTCATGCATAGTTTCAAGAAGGGGTTTTTCCCCATGGGCTTGGTGATGTTCCTGGTGGGGTTCTTGCTGCTGCGTGAACCAGACTTTGGGGCCTTGGCGGTGATGACGGCGATTACTGCGGCCATTTTGTTTTTGGGAGGGCTCAACTGGCGTTTGTTTGTGGTCTTGATGGTGTTGCTGAGCATCAGTTTCGTCTTGCTTGTGGTGCTGTCGCCTTACCGCTTCAACCGTCTGGTCTGGTTTTGGAATCCCTGGGCCGACCCCTTTGGTAAGGGCTACCAGTTGACCCATGCATTGATTGCTTTTGGTCATGGGGGTTGGTTGGGCGTGGGGCTGGGGGCCAGTGTGGAAAAGCAGTTATACCTGCCCGAAGCGCATACCGATTTTTTGATGGCAGTCATTGCCGAGGAATTGGGTTTTGTGGGGGTCCTGTTCACGATTGGTCTGTTTGTGTTCCTGGTATGGCGTGCCTTCTCCATTGGCAATCGCGCAGCCAGCATGGAGCGTTATTTTGCAGCTTTGACGGCCCAGGGAGTGGGCGTCTGGTTTGCGGTGCAGACCGTGGTGAACATGGGCGTCAACATGGGGATGCTGCCCACCAAAGGGCTGACCTTGCCCCTGTTGAGTTATGGTGGCAGCGGCATTGTGGCCAATGTGGTGGCTCTGGCGGTGCTGTTGCGCGTGGACTTCGAATCGCGCCAAATGCTGCGGCGGAGGTCGCCGTGAGCAGAGGTACGGCGCTGATCATGGCGGGTGGAACCGGCGGACATGTATTCCCGGCGTTGGCCTTGGCACAGGTGCTCCAGGCTCAGGGTTGGCGTGTGATCTGGCTGGGAACCGCCACGGGGATCGAGGCCCGCTTGGTGCCGGCCTGGGGCATTGTGCTGGAAACCGTGGCTGTGGCCGGGTTGCGCGGCAAGGGCCTGGGGCGTTTGCTCTGGGGACCGTTCATGGTGTTGGGGGCCTGTGTGCAAAGCCTGGGGGTGCTGTTGCGCCAACGTCCTGATGTGGTGGTGGGTTTTGGCGGATTTGCCGCATTTCCCGGGGGGCTGATGGCCCTGTTGCTGCAGCGCCCATTGATTCTGCATGAGCAAAACGCGGTGGCGGGCCTCACCAATCGTCTCTTGGGGCCTTGGGCGAAGCGGGTCTACGAGGGCTTCCCCAAGGCGTTTCAGGCCTCTTCCACACACCCCTTGACGCGCTGCTTGCGGCTTCCCCGGGATGTCCAGTGGGTGGGTAATCCGGTACGCCAGGATATTGCCGCCCTGGCCCCTCCCGAAGAGCGCTTTGCGGGACGTGCTGGCGTGCTGCAGATTCTGGTGCTGGGGGGAAGTCAGGGTGCGCTGGCGCTCAATACGGTCATTCCCCAGGCGTTATCCCTGATTCCCGAGGCCCTGCGTCCCCGGGTGCAGCATCAGGGAGGACCCCGTTGGATGGAACAGCTGCAGGCCGCCTATGCCGCCGCGGCAGTGCAGGCGGAGTTGTGCCCCTTCATCGAGGATATGGCTGGCGCCTATGGCGCTTGCGATCTGGTCATTTGCCGCTCTGGTGCTTTGACGGTGGCGGAATTGGCCGCAGCCGGGGTGGGAAGCCTGCTGATCCCCTTCCCGGCGGCAGTGGACGATCATCAACGGGTAAATGCGCGTTTTCTGGAGACGGCGGGCGCGGCACACGTCATGACCCAAGCGCAACTGACCGCGGAAGCTTTGGCCCACTGGTTGCGTCAGCTCACACGCCCGGCGTTGTTGGCCATGGCGTTGGCCGCGCGTGCCATGGCACGCACCCAGGCCGCCGAGATCATGGCTCGCAGTTGCGCAGAGGTGGCGGCATGAAACATAAGGTGCGGCAGGT
>DAIDKJ010000117.1 GCA_027450105.1 Ferrovum sp. | reverse complement strand
TTCCTGGGTGGGTTTGTTGTAGTAGGGCACCACCGAGAGGGCATAGTCGGCCCCCACACTGCGCGCAAAGCGGGTGAGTTCGATGGCCTCCTGGGTGGAATTGGCACCGGTGCCCGCCACCACAGGAATGCGCCCGGCGGCGTAGGCCACCGTGGCCTTGATGAGGGCCTCATGCTCCTGCACCGTGACGGTGGGGGATTCGCCCGTGGTCCCCACCACCACGATGGCCGCCGTGCCCTGCTGCACATGCCAGTCCACCAGGGCCTGCAAGCGGGGATAGTCCAGGGTGCCTTCTGCGTGCATGGGGGTGACGATGGCCACCAAGCTACCTTGCAACATGACCTGATTCCCAAAAGTAAAAGTGAGGTAAAGCGCTATTCTACCCGATACAAGCCCCCGTGCTCCACCCGGGTGCAGCGCCGGGCATGCCTGTGAGAGAATACGCCTGTTCACGATTCCTCCAGAAGGCGCTGCACGTGTCTCATCCCACTATCTTGCTCACCGGGGCCGGCGGCCAGGTGGGTTCTGCCCTGGTGCCCCTGCTGGCCCCTCTGGGGCCCCTGGTGGCGCTGGATCGGCGCGCACTGGATTTGACCGACGCGCCCGCGGTGCAGGCCGCCCTGCGCCAGCACCGGCCGCAACTGGTCATCAATGCCGCTGCCTACACGGCCGTGGACCGGGCCGAAACCGATGCCTCCACGGCCTTTGCCGTCAATGCCCAGGCCCCGGAGGTCATGGCCCAGGTGTGTGGGGAGCTGGGGGCCGCCCTCATTCACTATTCCACCGACTATGTGTTTGCGGGCAGCAAACCCACCCCCTATCTGGAAACCGACCCCACTGGCCCCTTGGGGGTGTATGGGCGCTCCAAACTGGCGGGGGAACAGGCCTTGCTGCACAGTGCCACCCCCAGTCTGATTTTTCGCACCAGCTGGGTGTTTAGCCGGCACGGGCATAATTTTCTCAACACCATGTTGCGCCTGGGCCAGGAACGCCCGCAGCTGGGAGTGGTGGACGACCAATGGGGGGCGCCCACCTGGGCCGGGTCCATCGCCCAGGCCACGCTGGCCATTGTGCAGCAGGCCAGCGCCGGCCCAACCCCAAAGCGCTCTTTGGCGGAATTCATGCAGTCCCACCGGGGGCTGTACCACATGACCAACCAGGGGGCCACCACCTGGTTTGGCTTTGCCCAGGCCATTTTTGAGCGCTATCCCCAGTGCACGGCCCGCTTGCAGGCCATCCCCACCCGGGACTATCCCACCCCGGTGCAACGCCCGGCCAACAGCCGGCTGAGCAACGAGCGCCTGGCCCAGGTGTTTGGCATCCGTTTGGCGCACTGGCAGCAGGCCTTGCAGGAGTGCCTGGACCAACCCCCGACGATCCCCCTTTAACCCATTTTTCCCGAGGTCCAATTCCCTCCATGAAGGTCATTCCCACCGAGATTCCCGAGGTATTGATCATCGAGCCGCGCGTATTTGGTGACGCACGCGGCTTCTTTTACGAAAGCTACAACGCCCGGGATTTGCAGCAACACACGGGAGTGAGCGCGCATTTCGTGCAGGACAACCATTCGCGCTCGGTGCGCGGCGTGCTGCGCGGCTTGCATTATCAACTGGAGCAGCCCCAGGGCAAACTGGTGCGCGTCATTCACGGCGAAGTATTTGACGTGGCCGTGGACGTGCGCCGCAGCTCGCCCACCTTTGGGCGCGTGGCCGGGGTGCTGTTGTCTGCACAGAACAAGCGCCTGCTGTGGATTCCCCCGGGCTTTGCCCATGGGTTTTTAACCCTTTCGGAGCACGCCGAATTCCTGTACAAAACCACCGACTACTGGCTGGCTTCGGCCGAGCGCAGCATTATGTGGAACGATGCCACCCTGGCCATTCCCTGGCCCTTAGCCGCCTTGGAGGGACAAGCCCCGGTGCTCTCCGCCAAGGATGCTCAGGGAGCCGCATTCCTGCACGCCGAGGTGTATCCCTGAGGAAATTGCGCTTCGCAAGGCGTGGGGCAATCATATCCTGGCTCGAGCTCGATCCCCCCGGGTTCGACAGATGTGAAGCGGCCTCGAGGAACGGGCCCAGCGTCGTCGAGGGTCCCAGCGGGTTGATTGCGCGGTTCCTGCCCCTCTGCTCCTCGACCTCCGCCGGATCCCGATACATGTCCTTGAGTTTCAGGATTCCGAAGACAGGCTACAGGCATAGCCAGTCGTGTGCGAGCGTAGTTTTCAAGGGGCTGCGCCACACTGCGTTGGACTGCGACGATATGCGAAGGACGCGCGATTGCCTGATCACAGGCCCAACGCCTATTCGTCTGGCCAGCTTTCCGGAACAAGTGCTGGCGGTTTGGTCCAGGGTTGCTCAACGAGTGCATCCTGGAACCATTGGTCCCGAAGGTTCGCGTGCTCCGTCACGATGAGCTGGAAGCCAGGCACATCCACCCGCGTGAACTTCAACAACAACTCGAACAATCGGCGAACCGCAGCAAGATCCGCATCTGCTTCCGTTTTCTGCAGTGATCCATCTGCTTCCTGATAGACCTTTTCCGAGGGAAAGTAGACCTGCGTTGGCTGATCGATCAAAAGAAACTGAGGAATCGGGCGGCTATTCTTCGCAGCGAAGAGATGCAGCGCCAACAAAGCTGAAAGGTGATAGGCCAGGTGATTTTCACCACCGCCGGTTCGACTCATCGGCACTGGCCGATCCGGGCGGTCGAAGATGATGGTGAGATGGTTGAGGTCGAATCGAGCAGGAAATGCGCTGAACTCGGCTTCAAAGGTGCGGATGTACTGTGAAACCTGCGATGAGATGTTGTTCAGTATCGACGTCAATCGCTCGTTGCTGTCATCGGCACCGATTTTCTTTTCCAACTCGTCGACTTTGAACTTTAGGCGGCGATGTTCAGCCTCACGCGCAGCCAGCTCCTCGTTGGGCACCAGATTCTCGAGGAACAAGCTAACGCGGCCAACAACACGCGCCGCCGCAGTGTTGCGTGTGCCCATTTGCGCGAGAACTTCGTTAGCCGTGATGGCCGCAGAAAGTTCAACTTCCTTGTTCTTTATCGCATCAACTATCTCCTGGACCTTACCCTCCTGCTCGGTCAGGTACGCCTCCAGCATTGGCCGCTGACCGGCAACGATGCTCATTTCCGCATCCAGCGTCGCCAGTTCATTGAGCAACATCTTGGCGACGGGTGATTCCAAGGCTAGATTCTCCTCGCAGAACGGCCATTGCCATTCACCCGTCTGCGGGTTCTTGGGAAGTGCCTTGATCGAAGCCAGCCGATCCTTCTGTTCTGCGGCCTCACTCTCAAAGCCACCAGCCTTCTTCGAGAACTGGCGCGCGGCGTCTATCTTCGATTGAATTTCCCGCCGATCCTTGCGCAGCTGGCTTAGGTCGTCTTCAAGTCGGGAGATTCTGTGGCCATCATCTTCTGGGGCTGATACCGGCTTCCATCGGAGTGTTGTACGCAGGGCATCAAGTACGCCATCCGCGCCCGCCTGCTGGTTCGCCGAATCCATGATACCGACTGCTTTGGCCTCCGAGAACAGACTGATCCCCTTTTGTTGGGACGTATCGATGGCATCTCGGGCCTGATCAAGAAGCTTCGCGTTGATTTTCATTTCACGCTGGGCGGCACGGAGCTTGGCTTCTAGTTCGTATCGCTCGTGAGAGGAGACCCCAAGCAGTATCGGTAGCGTGTCTCGGATAGCTTGCGGCTGGAATGCTTCGTTCTGGCGATAGAAGAGTTGATCCTTGTTGGCTACGATTCCTTGTTTCTGGAAGAGATAGTAGTAGGTGTGCTTGACGTTGGCGTCGTAGCTGTCACGACTGTGCTCGATGGCGACTTCGGTCCGGTTCTCGGGGATACCCAGCAATCGCGACAAGAGAGCAACGATTGCGTCATCGTCTGTATTGACCACAAGTTCTTCGAAGGTAGGAGTGGCCAGCTGGGCTCCCCGTCGCTGCATGACCGTACTACAGCTCGTCCCACCTGCGGGCGGTGTTGGCTTGGCGATCAGCACCTGCTCGTGGGGAAACTGATAGATCACGGCGAACCATGCCACCTTGTTGTAAGCATGTGCTGATCCTTAATGATCAAAGGCACATCGACGATTCTGGGTCCGCCGTCGAATATGACGATGCGTGAAAAGAAATCATCTTTTTCCTCATCGCTGAGTTCGTGTAACTCCTTGGCAATCGTGCCGATCAAATCCGATTTAGTTTTTGTGAGCACGGCGTTGGCAAGTTGCGACAGCGAAGTCGATCCACCGTCTTCGGGGAGTTGATCCGGAAGGAAGTGCCGGAGGAACGATTTTTCCGACACGGTTCCCGTCGTGAACAGAAAGAAGCGGAGATCGGCCTGGCTACCCCCGTCGCGGCTGTAGCGTGCCAACCAAATTCGGACGGACTTCCAAAAGTCGATGGACAGGTCGGCCAAGCGATCTCCGACCGCCTTGTGCTTGAGGGAAGCGAGCGTCTTGACGCCGTCTTTATCGAGGAAGTCAAGGTCGTCGTCCTTCTCAATCAGGACCGATGTGCTCTCCGGAAGTTGCAATAGCCTAAGCAAAGCGAAGCGCGGCTGGTAGATGTACCCTAGGCCCTGCTCGCCAGCAGAATACTGATCGGTAGATGGATCTGCCATGCTTAAGTCCCTGTGTGGATTTTCTGAAGGAAGCGCTCCATAAAAAGAGCGTCGCAGGCTGCACT
>DAIDKJ010000116.1 GCA_027450105.1 Ferrovum sp. | reverse complement strand
CCATGCCACTGGAGATGAGTTGTAACAGGATGTCCATGGGTTCTCGCCTGGGAAAGCCGGTGGAAACACGGCCCCCTGGGGGCCGTGCGACGGTCAGCCGCTGTGCCGCCGGCTAGCGAGTCCGCAAGGGGTTATTGCGATCCGTATCATAGGCATACACCACATGCCCTCCTTTGACTTCGCCCATGACGGTCATGGCCGCTGTAATCGCCTCATGGTTGTCGTGCGTGTAAGGCTTGTTGTAATTGGTCACCACCCCTTCCACCTTCTGGTTGAGGTTTTCCAGCGCCATCCGGATCTTGATACCGTCCGTGGAGCCTGCTTGTTTGATGGCGGCTGCCATCAGGTACATGGAGTCATACCCCTGGGCTGCCGAAACAGGGGAAGGAATGCGGTTGTTGGCAGGGTGATAGGCTTTGAGATAGGCTTCGATGAAGGCTTTGCGCTTGGGCGTATTGGGTTCCTGAATGAAGGTTTGGGGCATGCGCGCCCCTTCGCTGTTGGCCCCGGCATTATCGATGAAATTGGCCATGGACAAGGTCCAGCTGCCAATCATGGGGACTTTCCACCCCAGCTTGGCCATGCCGTTGGCGATTTGCGCCAGCTCGGGCCCGATTCCATAGGTGAGAATGGCCTGCGCGCCCGCTTCCTTGGCCTTGAGAAGCTGCGCCGTCATGTCCGTGTCCTTGATATTGAATTTTTCCACGGCCACCGGCTTCATGCCCCGCGCGGCCAGTGTTTTTTCCAGGTCCTCGCGGCCCAACTGGCCATAGTTGGTGGAATCGGCCAGAATGGCCAGACGTGTGAAATGCCGTTTGGTCACGGCTTCATCCACGATCATGGCCGACTGGATGTTGTCACTGGCCGAGGTGCGAAACACATAATTGTCGGCATAGTCGGGGGGCAAAAACTGTTTGGTGATGACCGAACCGGTGGCCACATTATTGATGACGGGAATCCTGGCCTGCTGAAAAAACCGCTGCGACGCCAGCGCCACCCCGGTGTTGATATACCCCAGATCGGCCACGACCTTTTCCCGGTTGATGAGTTCCTGAACGATTTGCACACCGCGTTCGTTTTTGGCCTCATCGTCCCGCTCCACCAGCAGGATGGGGCGCCCCAGCACCCCACCTGCCTGGTTGATTTCCTGTGCCGCCAAACGCACCCCGTCGCGCATGGACAATCCCATGGGGGATGAGCCTCCGGTAAAGGGACCCGACACGCCGATGCGAATGGGTTCTGCGGCCTGGGTCTGCAGCGTGGTGACCAACAGGATGGCGCATACGGCCAGCGCCCATTGGGTTGATTTTGTCGGCATAATGTTCTCCTCCAGTGATTTCTTGTGAGTTATATGCGATCTTCTCTACCCAGGGCTTCCCGAGTTTGCGTCGCGCGCATGAATTCTAGCATGGAGCCGCCCTTCAGAAAGACATTGCTTAACCGCCAGGACCCTGTGCCCAGGCCAACTATTCTCGTGAGGTCTACATGATTTATCAACTGGGTACCTATCGCCCGCAACTTGCTCTGGACTGCTATGTGGACGACAGTGCGCGCGTCATCGGCCGCGTGGTGTTGGGACAGCGCACCAGCATCTGGTGTCACGCCGTAATCCGGGGTGACAACGAACCCATCGTCGTGGGCGATGAAAGCAATATCCAGGACGGCGTGGTGCTGCATACCGATCCGGGCAAGCCCCTCAGCATCGGCCAGCATGTGAGTGTGGGCCATATGGCCATGCTCCACGGTTGTACCGTCGGTGACGGGTCCCTGATCGGCATCAAGGCCGTGGTCCTGAATGATGCCGTCATCGGCAAAAACTGTTTGATTGGTGCCAACAGTCTGGTTACCGAAGGCAAAGTGATTCCCGACGGTTCTCTGGTCATGGGTAGTCCTGGCAAGGTGATCCGTGCCCTCAGAGCCGAGGAAATTGCCGCCCTGCGGGCCAATGCGGACAGTTATGTGCAACGGGGCCAGTGGTTTGCCCAGGAGCTGCGCCCCCTTTAGCAGGGCCCGGCCCCGGGCGTGGAAGATGGCCGGGATGTCGGCGCAGGGCCGGAGTACCCCCTCGGCTTGACCAGTGCCCATGCTAGAATACGCTCTGAATGCCCCAAGGATAGACCTTCCATGCTGGACAAACGTCGCACGTTGCTTCTCGATGGCCCGGTGGGCAACCTGGAAACCGTCATCACCCCACCCACGGGCGAGGCCCGGGGATTGGCCTTGGTCGCCCATCCCCACCCCCTGTACGGAGGCACGCTGGACAACAAGGTCGCCCAAACACTCGCCACCTCTTTGGCACAACTGGGTTTTGTGGCCGTGCGCATGAATTTTCGCGGAGTGGGTGCCAGTGCCGGCCATTTTGACGAGGGTCGAGGCGAGGCGGAGGACTGGCTGGCCGTGCACACCCAGATGCGCCAACGCTATGCGCAGGGCCCTCTCATTCTGGCCGGGTTTTCCTTTGGAGCCTACGTCATGAGCGTGGTGGCACAGCGTCTGGCGTGCCAGCAACTGGTGCTGGTGGGCCCGGCCGTGCGGGCCTTCCCCATGCCCGAGGTTGCGCCCACGACCCTGGTCATCCATGGCGAACTCGATACCACCATCCCCCTGAAGGATGTCCTGGAATGGGCTACCCCCCAGGATTTATCCCTGGTAGTGGTTCCGGGCGCCGACCACTTTTTCCATCGCCGTTTGCACCACATCAAACACTGGGTTACCCGAGTCTGTCATGTCCCTTCTCGTTCTTAAAGCCTGTCACATCATTTTCATGGTCACCTGGTTTGCCGGGCTGTTCTACTTGCCACGGCTATTTGTCTATCACGCCCAATGTCCTCCCGAAGACCGCTTGGGCATAGATCGCTTCAAAGTCATGGAGCGCAAGCTCTATCTGGGCATCATGACCCCTGGTGGCCTGCTCACCCTGGCCACGGGGCTGTACATGGCTTTTGGCTTGGGGGACCGGGGTTTGTGGCTGCACCCCAAGTTGTTGCTGGTGTTTTTGCTGGTGCTTTATCATCTGTGGTGTGGGCGCCTGGTACGTGCCTTTCGGGAAGAGCGCAACGTTCATGGCCATGTGTGGTACCGCTGGTTCAATGAGGCCCCGGTATTGGCCCTGATTCCCGTAGTATTTCTGGTGGTCCTCAAGCCCTTTTGATGCCCTCCGCCGCTCACCCTGCGCCCCAACACTTCTTTGCCCCTTGCCCCCGGGGCCTGGAAGCCCTCTTGCAGGCGGAGTTGACCGCTCTGGGGGCCCAAGCGGTACACACCACCGAGGCTGGGGTTGCTTTTTGCGGAGACTTCACGCTGGGCATGCGCGCCAATCTGCACTCGCGTCTTGCCAGTCGCATCCTTTGGCAGGTGGCCCACGGAACCTACCAACAAGCCCAGGACCTGTACGATGCGGCACTGGCTTGCCCGTGGGGAGACTGGTTTCGCCCCGAGCATACGCTGCGGGTGGACACCCGGGCCCATCGCTGCCCCCTCAAAAGTCTTGATTTCGTCACCCTGCGGGTCAAGGACGCCATCTGTGACCAGTTTCGCGCCCGGGAGGGACGTCGGCCCTCCATTGATACCCGGCAACCCCACATGCGCGTTCATGTCTACCTGGATGCCAGCACCTACTTCCTGTATCTGGACACCTCGGGGGATGCACTGTTCAAGCGCGGACAGCGCCCGGAATCTGGCGACGCCGCACTCAAAAAAAACCTGGCCGCTGGCGTTCTCCGGCTCGCCGGCTGGCAACCGGAAACCCCCTTGGTCGACCCATTTTGTGGCAGTGGCGCATTTTTAGTGGAGGCGGCAGAACAATCCCTGGGTCGCGCTCCCGGCCTGGAGCGCTCTTTTGCCTTCGAAAAAATCAATGGATGGGACCCGTCTGTCTGGAATCAGCTGCGCGCCCAGGCCCGCAGTCTGGCCCAAGCCCCCCGTCCTCTGCCCCTGTGGGGGCGCGATCTCAAGGGAGACGCCATCGACAGCACCCGGGCCAATCTGGCCGCCGCCGGGCTGGAATCCTGTGTGCAGCTCAAGCAGGTGAACATGCTGGAATCCTCGGCACCCACGGCCTCTGGCATTCTGGTGGCCAACCCCCCCTACGGGGTACGCATGGGAGAACAGGAGCAGCTGGCCCGCTTCTACCCTGAATTGGGACATGTCCTGAAACGCCAATACGCGGGTTGGGACGCCTGGATTTTGACGGCGGATTTGCGTCTGGCCAAACTGATTCGCCTCAACCCCGCGCGGCGCATCCCCCTGTTCAACGGAGCCCTGGAATGCCGTTTGTTTCATTTTCCGCTCGTGGCCGGTTCCCATCGCCACCCGCGTGCACCGACAGCCTCCCCTGTCATGTGACTGTCATTTTTCCTTGGTATAAGGAGGGGCATGGAAAATGTCACACTGCATCGCTCACTCTATCCGGAGGTTGACTTGAGTGCCACCATTCTGGTTGTAGAAGACGAGCTCGCCATACAGGAACTGATTGCACTCAATCTGAAACAGGCTGGTCACACCCCCGTTCAATCCCTGGATGCCCATCAGGCCCTGGAGCGCGTCAACGAATCCCTGCCCGACCTGATTCTGGTGGACTGGATGTTACCCGGCATGAGCGGCGTGGAACTGGTGCGTCGACTGCGGGCCAACAAGCGTTCCAGCAGTGTCCCCATCATCATGTTGACGGCCCGGGTGGAAGAGGCCGACAAACTGCTGGGCCTGGATTCGGGGGCGGACGATTACATGACCAA
>DAIDKJ010000115.1 GCA_027450105.1 Ferrovum sp. | reverse complement strand
GTTCATCACGGCGGGGATGGGGGGCGGTACCGGCACGGGAGCGGCCCCCGTGGTGGCAGAAATTGCGCGCGAAATGGGCATTCTTACCGTGGCGGTGGTCACCAAACCCTTCAACTTTGAAGGGCGGCGTATGAAAACAGCCCAGGATGGAATCGAACAACTGGCCCAGAGTGTGGATTCTCTCATCATCATTCCCAACGACAAGCTCTTGAGTGTTCTGGGCGAAGATGTGGGGATGCTCGAAGCCTACCAGGCGGCCAATGATGTCCTGCAGGGGGCTGTGGCGGGCATCGCCGAGGTCATCAACTGCCCCGGGTTGGTGAATGTGGACTTTGCGGACGTGCGTACCGTCATGTCTGAAATGGGCGTGGCCATGATGGGTTCGGCCCAGGCCCACGGCGTGGATCGGGCCAGTGTGGCGGCGTGCCAGGCCATTGCCAGTCCACTGCTGGAGGACGTCAACCTGACTGGTGCGCGCGGTGTGCTGGTCAATATTACCGCCAGTTCCGGCATGAAGCTGCGCGAAGTGCACGAGGTCATGAGCACCATCCGCAACTTTACGGCCGAAGATGCCACGGTCATTTTTGGCAGTGTGGTGGATGAGTCCATGGAAGATGGTCTGCGGGTCACGATCGTGGCCACCGGATTGGGTGGCCCTGTGCGGCGGCAGCAGCAGGCTCCTCTCAAAATGGTGCGTACCGGCACGGATGGAGCAGGCTTCGACCTCAATCTGGGTGACATGGACACCCCCGCCGTCATGCGTCGTGGGCGTAGTTCGGTGGTGGAGTCCCTGCGCGACAACGGCATGGACATGCTGGATATTCCGGCTTTTCTGCGCAAACAGGCCGACTAGACTCCACATCCTTAACCGAACCACAGCGCTGACCCGAGGGCGGGTACAGCGCTGTGCGCACCCACGCGCAGAGTGGACCAAGCCGTGTTTGCATTGCACAATCACAGGGAATAACTGAGGTATAATCCCAGTTATGGTCAAACAGCGCACCCTCAAAAATTCGGTTCAGACCACGGGTGTGGGATTGCATACCGGGGTGAAGGTTACCCTGCAGTTGCGTCCCGCTCCGGTGGATACGGGCATCGTGTTCGTGCGCTCCGATCTCCCCGGGGCCCCCACCATTCCTGCATTGGCGCATTACGTCACCGACACGCGCTTGTCCACACTCATCGAGCATCAGGGCGCCAAGGTCAGCACCATCGAACACCTCATGTCGGCCTTTTCCGGCCTGGGTGTGGACAACGCCTTTGTGGATATTTCCGGTCCCGAGGTGCCCATTCTGGATGGCAGCGCCACGCCTTTCGTGTACCTCATGCAGTCGGTCGGGTTGGTGGAACAACCTGCACTCAAGCGTTTCATTCGCCTGCTGGCTCCGCTGGAAGTCTCACAGGGCGAAAAACGCGCCCGTTTCGATCCCTTCCCCGGTTTTCGCGTCACCTACGAGGGGCGCTTCGAACACCCGGCCTTCGACAAAATGGGTTCTGCCGTCACCGTGGATTTTGCCACCACCTCCTTCACACGGGAGGTAGCCCGGGCGCGTACCTTTGGTTTTACCCAGGATGTGGAACGGTTGCGGGCTCAGGGTCTGGCCTTGGGGGGCAGTCTGGAAAACGCCATCGTGATGGACGAGTTTCGGGTGCTCAACAGTGATGGACTGCGCTTTGCCGATGAATTCTTGCGGCACAAAATCCTGGATGCCGTGGGTGATTTATACCTGTTGGGACACCCCTTGGTGGGCTCCTTTCTGGGACATCAATCCGGCCACGCCCTCAACAATGTGGCGGCCCGTACCCTGCTGGAAACCCCCGCTGTCTGGACCTGGGAAACCTTTGAAGGGCCTGCCTCCCTGCCTACCACCTTCATCGAACCCCTGGCCCAGGCGCAACCCGCCTTCTAATTCATCCCCTCCGTCCTGGCAAGCAAGATGTCCAGCGGGCGGTCAATGGAGTAAAATCAGGCTTTTGCATAACGGCCAGCCTTTCCATGATCACTTCTGTTCTCAAAAAACTCTTTGGTAGCCGCAACGAGCGCTTGCTCAAGCAATACCGCAAAACCGTGGTGCAGATCAATGCGCTGGAGCCCGCCCTGGCGACCTTGGAGGATGCGGCATTGCAGGCCAAAACGGGAGAGTTCCGGCAGCGTTTGCAGCAGGGTGAATCCCTGGACGCCCTGTTGCCAGAAGCTTTTGCCGTGGTGCGCGAGGCCAGCCGGCGGGTATTGGGCATGCGCCACTTCGATGTTCAGCTCATCGGGGGCATGGTACTGCATCAGGGTAAAATTTCCGAAATGCGTACCGGTGAGGGTAAAACCCTGGTGGCTACCCTGCCCGCCTATCTCAATGCCTTGAGCGGCGACGGGGTGCATGTGGTGACGGTCAATGACTATCTGGCACGGCGTGATGCCGAATGGATGGGACGGGTGCATCGCTTTCTGGGGCTGAGCGTGGGCGTGAATCTGTCGCAAATGGCCCATGAAGACAAGGTGGCGGCCTATGCGGCCGATATCACCTATGGCACCAACAACGAATTCGGCTTTGACTATTTGCGGGACAACATGGTCACGCGGGTGGACGAACGGGTGCAGCGCAAGCTCAATCACGCCATCGTGGACGAAGTGGACTCCATCCTCATCGATGAGGCCCGCACCCCACTCATCATTTCTGGTCAGGCGGAAGACAGCACGGAACTGTATCGGCGCATCAACACCCTGATCCCTGCCCTGCAGCCACAGGCCACAGAGGAGGGTCCGGGCGACTACCACGTGGACCTCAAGGCGCATCAGGTCATGCTGTCAGAGAACGGCCACGAGCACGCCGAAAACCTGCTCACCGAGGCCGGCTTGCTGGCTCCCGGTACCAGTTTGTATGATCCTGCCAATATCCTGCTCATGCACCACGTCTATGCCGGCTTGCGCGCCCATGCCCTGTACCACCGCGACCAGCACTACGTGGTTCAAAATGGCGAAGTGGTGATCGTGGATGAGTTTACCGGACGCATGATGTCCGGTCGGCGCTGGTCCGACGGCATTCATCAGGCAGTAGAGGCCAAGGAGGGGGTGGCTATTCAAAATGAATCCCAAACCCTGGCGTCCATCACCTTCCAGAATTATTTCCGGCTCTATGCCAAGCTGTCCGGCATGACGGGGACGGCCGATACCGAGGCCTTCGAGTTCCAGCACATTTACGGGCTGGAAACCGTGATCGTTCCCACCCATCGACCCATGGTGCGTCAGGACCGCATGGATCAGGTGTTTCGCAGTACCCGCGAAAAGTTTTTGGCCATGATCCGGGATGTGAAAGATTGCCATGAACGCGGCCAACCGGTGCTGGTGGGTACCACCTCCATCGAAGCCTCGGAACTGCTCTCCAGCCTGTTGCACAAAGAACAACTGCCGCATCAGGTGCTCAATGCCAAGCAGCACGCGCGCGAGGCCGAAATCGTGGCCCAGGCCGGGCGTCCGGGCATGATCACCATTGCCACCAACATGGCAGGGCGGGGCACGGACATTGTACTGGGCGGCAACCCGGAGCCAGACATTCGCCTGCTGGAGCAGGATCCCGACCTGACCCCCGCGCAGAAGAGCGAGCGCATCGACACTCTGCGGGCCCAGTGGCAACAAGCCCATGATCAGGTTTTGGCGGCCGGGGGCTTGCACATCATTGGCTCGGAGCGTCACGAATCGCGGCGCATCGACAACCAGTTGCGCGGACGTTCCGGGCGACAGGGCGATGCGGGTTCCAGCCGCTTCTACCTGTCACTGGAAGATCCACTACTCAAAATTTTTGCCTCGGACCGGGTGGCCGCCATCATGGACCGGCTCAAGATGCCCGAAGGGGAAGCCATCGAACATCCCTGGGTGACGCGTGCCATCGAAAACGCCCAGCGCAAGGTGGAGGCGCGCAATTTTGACATCCGCAAGCAGTTGCTGGAATACGACGACGTGGCCAACGATCAGCGTCGGGTCATCTATCAGCAGCGCAACGAACTGCTCGAGGCGGCGGATATTTATGAAACCATCGTCAACATGCGCCACGATGTACTGGCCCAGGCATTTCATCAGGCCATCCCGCCAGATTCGGCCGAAGAACAATGGGAGGTGGAACGCCTGAGCCAGGAACTGGCCCAGGACTTTCGTCTGGATTGTCCATTGCGCCAGTGGCTGACCGAACAGCCCGATTTAAACGAGGAAGGGTTGTTGGCGCGGGTGTGGCAGGTGGCGGACAGCGCTTACGTCAACAAGTTTGACGGGGTGGAAGAGGACCTGGTACGGGCCTACGAGCGTTCCGTTCTCTTGCAGTCCATCGATAGCCATTGGCGGGAACATCTGGCGGCTCTGGATCATTTGCGTCAGGGCATCCACCTGCGGGGCTATGCCCAGAAAAACCCCAAGCAGGAGTACAAGCGTGAGGCCTTCGAACTCTTTGGGGCCATGCTCGATACCATCAAGCGACAGGTGACCCAACTCCTGTGCGCGGTGGAAGTCCAAAACGCCGAAGCCGTGGAACAGGCCGTGGAGGAAGAGACGCCAGCCCTGCAGCAGGTGCAGTACCATCATGCGGATTATGAAGAAGCGCTGGCAGGTAACCCGGTGGAAGAGGCCCCAGCGGCCTCCAGGCCGCAACCGACCGTGCCCAAGGTGGGGCGTAATGACCCGTGCCCCTGCGGATCCGGAAAAAAATACAAACACTGCCATGGCGCCCTAAGCTAACCCGCCCATGCGCTTAAGCGGGCGTTTTACCCTGCTGGATAGCGCCCC
>DAIDKJ010000114.1 GCA_027450105.1 Ferrovum sp. | reverse complement strand
CTATGGCCTCGGATATGGATAGCAGTCCCATGGGGCAGATGATCAAGAAGGGAAAAGAAGCGTTTTCCCACGAAACCTTTCAGGGCAGCGGCCGGGTGTGCGAAACCTGTCATATCCAGGGGGGAACCGTGCCCGGCAAGCGCCCGGATGGCGCACCAATTCCCAGCCTGACCAACGCCGCTGCCATCTACCCCCGATTCAATGCTCGCCAGGGCAAAGTCATCACCCTGCAAGACCAAATCCGCGGCTGCGTCGGCAACGCTCTGGAAGGGACACCTCCGGCTTATGGCAGTGACACGCTCAATGCCTTGACGGTTTACCTCACCTCACTGGCCCAGGGCAAGCCTGTGGACATGGGAGGAAAGCCGCAATGACTCAACTGGTTTGCCCCCATTGCCAAACGGCCAACCGGATTCCTGAACACCGTTTGGCCGAACATCCCCTCTGTGGCGCCTGCAAAAAACCCTTGCTCCAGGGGGTACATGCTTTAAACGCGCTTACTCTGGAGGCGCTGCTGCAGCAAGACGCCTTGCCCCTTCTGGTGGATTTCTGGGCACCCTGGTGTGCGCCCTGCCGCCAATTTGCACCGGTATTTGCCGCCGCCGCGCAACGACATGGCGGAGACCTGATTTTTGCCAAAGTCGATACCGAAGCCGAACCGTCCTTAGGACAACGTTTCATGATTCGCTCCATTCCCACGCTGGCCGTTTTTCGAGCTGGACAGGAACAGGGCCGCCTATCCGGCGCTCTACCCCCCGCTCAACTGGAATCCCTGATCACGCAAGTGCTTCAGCAAACCCCTGCAAGAGCTTGAACCATCATGAATGAAACTCCTTTTGTAACGTTGCAGCAAAAACAGGATTACGAATTTTCCATCCATTTCGGTGCCGACAAACCCCTCTGGAGTGCCGACGAACCCCCCCCTCTGGGCACTGGACGTGGGCCTACCCCAGTACAGTTACTGTTGGCCGCGGTGGGTAGCTGTCTGTCGGATGCTCTGCTTTTTGCACTGCGTAAATTCAAACAAGCGCCCGAACCCCTTCATACGCACGTCCAGGCAGAAATGGGTCGTAATGCCCAAGGGCGCCTCCGCGTTCTGGGACTGCACGTCACCTTGAAGCTCGGGGTTCCCGCTGCGCAGCTGCAGCATCTGGACCGGGTGCTGGATCAGTTTGAAGACTTCTGTACCGTGGGCGCCAGCGTCGCCCAAGGAATTCCCTTGCAGATCACCGTGCTGGACGCGCTGGACCAGCGCTTGAAGCCCTCCGGCGCGACGTCACTCTAACCGCCTCGTCGGCGGCCACCTTTGCCCTTGGAAATCATTGTGCTGGACGCACTGGACCAGCGCTTGAAGCCCTCCGGCGCGACGTCACTCTAACCCCTCTGTTGACCATCCCTGGCCTTTGAAATCAGCGAAAAAACCAGTTTTTTTCGCTGATTTATCTTGTTGCAGCGCAATAATTTGCCTATAATGTTGCAATGCAGTATGGCAAGCTTCGCTTATTCACACAAGGACGACAACATGAAATTCTCAGGAAAAGTAGCAATGGTTACGGGAGCAGCCAATGGCATCGGTTTGGCCACGGCACGAAAATTTGCCCAGGAAGGCGCAATTGTTGCAGTCTGCGATCTGAATCTGGAGCAGGTGGAAAGCGCAGTGGCCTCGATACGCGAAGCTGGTGGCCAAGCCCAAGGATTTCAGATGAACGTCACTCAACGCCCCCAGGTAGATGCCGTGGTAGCGTCCATTGTGGAACAGTTCAAAACCATCGATGTGCTCATCAATAATGCCGGGATTACCAAAGACGCCCGACTGGTAAAAATGACCGAATCCCAATTTGACGATGTCATTGATGTCAACCTGAAGGGGGTATTCAACTGTACCCAGGCGGTAGTCCCCCATATGCTCAATCAAGGTCGTGGGGCTATTGTCAGTGCCTCCAGTGTTGTGGGGTTGTATGGCAATTTCGGGCAAACCAACTACGCCGCCACCAAGTTTGGCGTTATTGGCTTCACCAAAACCTGGGCGCGAGAATTAGGCCCCAAAGGCATTCGGGTCAACGCGGTCTGCCCTGGTTTCATTGCCACCAGCATGCTGGCCACGATTCCGGAAAACGTGCTGGATCAAATGCGCGAGCACAGCTGGATGCGCCGTTTGGGAACCCCGGAAGAGATGGCCAATGTCTACGCCTTTCTGGCCAGCGATGAGGCCAGTTATGTCAATGGTGTTGCCCTGGAAGCCAGCGGCGGAATTTCGCTGTAAGTACACAAACCCTCTGGGAATGACCCACCAGCCCGTCCAGGCTGGTGGGTACTCGTCAGCTCTTTCTTCCACAACTTTCCACAAAACACCTTTCTCCAAAATACCCCCCTTCGGGCCACAGTTCAGGTAGGATTGAAGAGTAATCGTCCCCTTGATCAAGGGTCTCAAACCCCGAACGGTAACCGTCCCCCACAGAGCGCTTGGTTACCGGCGAAGGAAAACATCATGTCCTCTCCACGCTATCACCGCAAACGCCGCATCGCTCAAATCGGGACACTGCTTTTGATAGGCCTGATTCCAGCCGTTGGATTATTCCGCATCGATCTCACCACTGCCAGTTTTTCCTTTTTCGACCGCTCCGTGTACTGGTCCAACTATCTACTGATCTTTGGCATGGCGTTGGTGTTTGCCACCGCCCCGATACTGACTTACCTCACCATTGGTGCCGCCTGGTGTGGCTGGGCATGCCCGCAAAACACGCTCTCGGAATGGGCTGATCGGGTTACTCAACGCTGGTTGGGAAAACGCGCAACCGTTGACATCAACAGCCCGACCCACCAGATCGCGCCGGCAAAAAACACTTGGGTCCATTGGCTGGCGCTCTTGGCAACATTCGTTGGTGCCTCATTGGTCCTGGGGTTTATGCCCTTTCTGTTTTTTTATCCGCTGGTTCAGGCCTGGGGGTTGATTTTTCATAACACCCAGGATCAACTGGCCACGTTCATGCGCCGCTTGTACGGGGTCTCCAGCTTTCTTGCATTTGTGGATGTGGCCGTCATGCGCCACTTTGTCTGTAAATACGTCTGTCTGTACCGGATTGGCCAACGTATTTTTCAGTCTCCGCGTGCCCTGCACGTGGCCTATGCCCACGAACGTGCCGCAGACTGCAGCAAGTGCAACTACTGCGCCACCACCTGCGTGACCGGAATCGAACCCACCCAAATCGCCCGATTCGACAGTTGTATCCTCTGTGGGGAATGTGTCGATGCCTGCACCCAACTCCATCACACGGCAAACCAACAGACGCCGGGGCTTCTGGCGTTTTCCTGGGGCCAAGCGCCAGAGCACTCCACCCTGTGGCGCAAGCTGCGTCTGCGCTTGAAAGGGATGCATGGGGTAGTCTTTGCGGCTTTTCTTGCAGGCTGTTTCTTGATGTTGGCCGGAGTTCTCTTCGAACCGCCACACCAGGCGCCAAAACCCAGCGCCGAACAACTCCGTGCTTTCCACATGGCTGAAATCTGCAAGGCGCGCTGCGTGCCCCTGCAGAAAATCTGCCAGTCCGGACAAATGAGCGCATGCTACGATAGCGCCGCCTGTCAATGCACCTGTTTGCTGGAAATGGATCCCCTCAGCCCCAATCGGGGGGCCTGGGAAAGCTGCGTTCGTCATAGTGAGGACAACAAACGGTTGCTACTGCACCCCAAAAATCCGGACAAACCTTCCTAGGAACCCACTGTATCCATGCCTTCATCCATCCGACTGACCCAATATAGCCACGGCGCGGGCTGTGGCTGCAAGCTTTCTCCCGCCGTACTGGAAAGCATTCTGGCTCCTGGAAGCGCCCCCCATCAGCCCATTGACCCTGCGCTCTGGGTAGGCAATACCTCCCGCGACGATGCGGCTGTTTATGCCTGGAACGAGCAGGAGGGCGTGGTATCCACCACGGATTTTTTTACCCCCATTGTGGACGATCCCTTCGATTTTGGACGTATTGCAGCAGCCAATGCCTTGAGCGACATTTATGCCATGGGAGCATCACCCCTGATGGCCATCGCCATTCTGGGTTGGCCCCTGCAAAAGATTCCCGCAGAAGTGGCGCGCGAAGTCCTTCGCGGCGGCAGGGAAACCTGCACCCAAGCGGGCATTCCCCTGGCCGGGGGGCATTCCATCGATGCGCCCGAACCCATTTTTGGGTTGGCCGTTACCGGCAAGGTGAAACGCACCTGTCTCAAACGCAACGACACCGCTCATAAGGGCTGTCGGCTATATCTCACCAAACCCTTGGGGATCGGAATTTTCACCACCGCCGAAAAAAAGGATGTGTTGCGCCCTGAAGACCAGGGCATTGCGCGCCACTGGATGTGCCAGCTCAATGATTTTGGACAACATCTGGGTGAACTGGAGGGGGTGCGCGCCATGACAGATGTCACGGGTTTTGGACTGCTGGGTCATCTGATGGAAATGGCCCAAGGATCTGGCTTGAGTGCACACCTGGAGTACGCGGCCATTCCACGCCTGGAACATGTGCAATGGTATATGGAGCTGGGCTGCATCCCTGGGGGCACCCAACGCAATTTCGACAGTTACGGACACGGCATCAGCCCCCTCAGTCCCGCTCAAAAACAGCTGCTCTGCGACCCCCAAACCAGCGGAGGCTTGTTGATTGCCGTGGACCCCGCCCAGGAGTCCCGGTTTCTGGCGCTGGCCCAACAACAGCAAATCGCCCGAGTCCAGCCGGATGACGGCAGCCCTGGCAACAAGCGGCGGAAGCGGGGAAGAGATCAGGTTGGTCTGATAGATT
>DAIDKJ010000113.1 GCA_027450105.1 Ferrovum sp. | reverse complement strand
AATCAGGAGAATCACTCATGAAAGTTGCCTTTGCCACACAGGATTTGAAGCAGGTGAATGCCCATTTTGGGTGGGCCAGAAATATGTTGATTTACGAGTTATCCGAGTCCGAATGCCGACTGGTGCAGCATGTGCGCTTTGAAGGTGCGCTGGAAGAAGATGGCAATGAAGACAAACTCAGCCCCAAAATCGCAGCTATCCGGGATTGCGCGCTGCTCTATGTGGCCGCCATTGGAGGGTCGGCGGCAGCGCGGGTGATTGCCCATAAAATCCATCCCGTCAAAGTGGCCGAGACCGAAACCATCGAGCAGGTGCTGGAAAAGCTGCAACAGGTCCTGCGTAAAACCCCGCCACCGTGGTTGCGCAAAGCCTTGCTCAAGGGGCGGGAGCCGGTATTGAATTTTGATGAATGATGATGGGGAGAGACCATGACCACTGCGCACGCAATAACCTCCGAAGCGCCACCAGATCCTTGGCATTCTCCTTTCGTTGTAGAACTGGTGAAGCAATGGCGCGCTCAGGATACCCATGGAACCTGGGAAGGGAAGGATGACGCCACCTTGCTGGCGCCCTACATCATTACCCGGGAACAACGTCGGGAAATGCCCATCATTGGGGATCCGGATCCGGAAGTGCTCTGGCGGCTGGAGCTGTTTTATAACGCTGTGGGTTTGGCCGTGGAGCGCGCCAGCGGGAATATGGTGACCCCCATGATGAAAATGCATCATGAAGGCTTTGGCAAGATCATGCTGTGCGCCGGGCGTTTGGTGGTATTCACCAAACAGTTGCGGGATGTGCATCGCTTTGGATTCGAGTCCATGGAAAAGCTGGCTGCCGAGGGAGAAAAAATCGTTGCCGCAGCGCAGGAGATGATTGCACGCTTTCCCGAGGTGGCCAATTTTAGTTGACCGCCAATGTGTCAGGACCGGTTTGGCAGGAGGCAGGGACATGGATGAGAAGGAAGCCCTCAAGCAGGAGATCAAGAAACTCAATGCGCAAGCCACGCAGTTGAAAATGGATTTGCACGACCTGGCAGAGGAACTACCTGTGGGGTGGGAGCGCATTCCAGAGGTGGCGGAAAAAACCTTCAAGGCATATCAACAACTGACAGTGGCCCGCAGACGCTTGGCCGCGGCAGATGGATAGGAGAAGAGCATGAACTTTACCGTAGAACTTCCCAGCGGGGTGACCTGGACCCCAAAGTTTGCCCAATCCATCGCCGAGGAGCGATGTATCGGATGCGGTCGCTGCTTCAGGGTTTGCGGCCGGGACGTGTTGCAATTGGTGGGCATCGATGAAGCGGGAGAGCGGATTCCCATGAGTCTGGGTGAGGATGAGGATGATGGCGAATATGAAAAAAAGGTCATGACCATTGCCAATCCGGGTTACTGCGTGGGCTGCGAGGCTTGTGCCAAAATCTGCCCCAAAAAATGTTATACCCATGCGGCACGATCCCTTTAGTTCTTCTGAAAACCCTGCCTTGCGAGCCTTGGTGTATGTGCTGCAAGGCGCCATTCAGGACAAATATCTGGCGCAGCATCCTTATCTGGGACTGCCCAGAAAAGAGTTTGAATTTCTGGTGTGTTTCTGTTTTCCCGCTGACAAGCGCCTGTTGATTGCCAAGGCACGGGCACTGACCACGCTTCCCGTGCTGACTCATGATGAATTTGATGATCTGGTGGAGTTGTTCCTGGAAAGTCGTGCGGACGAGGCTCCCATCACGCGCTGGATTGCCCATGCCATGGCTGCGGCCTGCATGGGAGATCGTCACTTGTGGCAGGACATGGGTCTGCCCCATCGTTCGGCGTTGAATCGGCTGATTGCCACGTATTTTCCCCGGCTCCATGAAAAAAATTCCGGGAACATGAAGTGGAAGAAGTTTTTTTACAGGCAACTGTGTGAACGGGAAGGCATCCTGATCTGTAAGTCACCGCGGTGCGACATCTGCCCGGACTATACCCAGTGTTTTTCCATGGAATGAAGATATCCAGACTGCAAATCCTGATCTTGGGCGTACTCACGGTACCATCCGGTCAATGAGTTATTTGGCGGGTAGCCCAACTGCCGGACGGTCGCGTTCAGGCGCTTACCAAGCTTGATATAGAGCCTGACCGCCCGAATTCTTTCGGCGTACGAATACATGAACCACCTCCGGAATAGTCCAGGATATTGTCCGCACCCCCTTCCGGGGAATATTCAACCGAAGGTATCACTGCCTGTGTAACCGCCGGTTCAACCAAATTTGAACAGAATTCCAAAGCCGCCGCGCGGATAGTTCCAGGCCACATTCCGGTGGCTGTCGCAGACGATGCGGCAGGTGCCACATTCCAGGCAACCATCACTGATTACCGTCACCTGTCCGTTGCCTTCCATGATCCAGCATCCGGCCGGGCAACACACGGTGCACTGATGATCCGGGCACTCACTGCGACACTTGCTCTCGTCCAGGATGGAAATGTGGGGGCGGCCCACATCCACCCGATAACGATTCTGAAAGAGTTTTTCTTCAATTTTTACGATGCGGGTCATTCGAAGGCCCTCCACAGTTTTAATGTGTCGCCCACCAGACCGAAGAGTGAGCGGCGCGAACGGAATGATTTCCTGATTTCCTTTTCCTTGGTTTTTTTATCCACGCCGTCCACGGTGAGCATGGTGCGCACAGCCTTCGATAACAACTCCGGATAATCATTGAAGAATTGGGGGTTGGTGTGAAAGACGTCCGGCATGTCCTTGTACTTTTTCAGGTCCTTCATGACGAAACTCTCATCCAGTCTGGATTTGTAGCGGGACAGATGGGTGGCGTTGAAATCCAATCCGGATGCTTTCAGCTCGATCACCGTTTCGGCCGCCAAGCGACCCGAGGTCATGGCCAGATTGGAACCCTCCCGATGAACGGCATTGACGAACATCCCCGCATCCCCAACGATCATCCAGCCTTCTCCATACAGTTTTGGCATGGCATGGAAGCCGCCCTCGGGAATCAGGTGGGCGGTGTATTCCTTCATTTCTCCCCCTTGCAACAGGGGCTTGATGGAGGGGTGCGCTTTCATGTGCTCCAGGAGTTCGTTGGGGGACATCTGTTGCGTCTTGAAATCGGATAGCATGCATCCCACACCAATGGTGACGGACTCCCGATTCGTGTACAAAAAACCGGTCCCCATCATGCCCTGTGTGATTTTTCCCATCATTTCAATCACTACACCTTCTTCGTTGGCGACGTTGAAGCGTTGCTCGATGACTTCCTGGGGCATGAAGTGAATTTCCTTCACGGCAAGCGCCACGTCACCGGCTTTCAATTCGGGATGGAAGCCGGCATTTTTGGCCAGCAGGGAATTGACCCCATCGGCAAGAATCACCACGTCCGCATGGATTTCCCCCCCTTGGCGGTCTGTCATCACTCCAACGACCCGCTGCCCATCCAGAAGCAGTTGCACAACGGTGGTTTCACAAATCAATAGCGCGCCGGCTTTTCTGACCCGCTCGGAGAACCACTTGTCAAATTGGGAGCGGATGATGGTGTAGCGGTTATACGGCTGCTGGTTGAAGGCGTCGGAGCGGTAATGGGATCCAATGAAGGAATCCTCATCCAGAACCCACATGCGCTGTTCGATGATATGGCGTTCCAGGGGTGCATCCTCGCGAAAGTCCGGAATGATTTTTTCCAGGGCATCGGCGTACAAAATGGCGCCCTGAACATTTTTTGATCCCGGCGATTCGCCCCGTTCGATTTGCAACACACTCAAACCGGCCTGGGCCAGGGTATAGGCCGCGGCATTTCCCGAGGGGCCTGCGCCGATGACAATGACATCAAATTTTTCACTCATGGTGTACTCCTTCAGGTCAGGCGGATTTTCGTGCGGTGGCCAGATGCAACCGAAAGGCCTCGGTCAAGGCCGGAAGGATGGTCATGGCGTTTCCCACGAGGCCATAATGGGCAAAATCAAAGATGGGGGCATTGGGATCGCTATTGATGGCAATGATGACATCCGAGGCTTCCATGCCCACGCGGTGCTGAACGGCTCCGGAGATGCCGGCGGCAATATACAGTTTGGGGCGCACGGTTTTTCCGGATTGTCCCACTTGGCGCTCGGCCTCTACCCACCCTGCTTGAATCAAGGGACGCGAGGCCCCCACTTCGGCACCCAGTAGCTGGGCCAGATTCCAAATCAGCGTAAAGTTCTCCTGCTTTTTCAGGCCGCGTCCGCCGGCCACGATGATGTCTGCAAAGGGTAATTGGGGCTTGCCCTGGCGCTCATCCGGAATGAATTCCAGCACCTTGGTGAGAATCGAGGCTTCCACCAATCCCAGTGTGGCGCTGATCAGTTCTCCGCTACGCTGCGTATTGCGCTCGGGCATGGCCATGACTCGCGGGCGAACGGTGGCCATTTGTGGACGGTAATTGAGGGTTTGAATGGTACACAGCAGGCTGCCCCCGAAAGTGGGGCGTGTGGCGAGCAGGCTGCGAATGTCCCGGTCCACGTTGAGTTCCGTACAATCGGCGGTCAAGCCGGTTTTTAGTGTGGTGGCGACACTTCCGGCCAGGTCCCGGCCGAGGGTGGTGGCTCCCAGGAGCAGGATTTCCGGCTTGTATTGATTCACCAGATCGGTCAGGCCCTTGGTGTACGGCTCGTTGCGATAATCACTCAGGAGGGGGTCTTCCATGAGATAACAGCGATCGGCCCCGTGAAAATACGCTTCGTGGCAAAAGCTGCGGGTTTGGGCGCCGGGGGCCCCCAGCACCACTCCACAGAGCTCGGTTCCCAGACTGTCGGCCAGTTTGCGTCCTTCTCCCAACAGTTCC
>DAIDKJ010000112.1 GCA_027450105.1 Ferrovum sp. | reverse complement strand
CGCCTGGCAGGCATTTCCAGCACACGCGTATAGCGTTCGTCGCCCTTTTGCTGCAAGAATTCTGAATGAAACCCCTGCAACCAGGCCGCACGCCCGACCAAACCCACAAAACAGGCCAGCAACGTCAACAACAGCAGGCGCGAACGCCAACCTTCCAGACGCAAATTAAGACGCGCGTTTTTAACCCCTACCGCCCCGGCCCCCCTCATCGGGCACCTCGAAGGCCAGCCCCTGCGGCAGGCTCCGAACCGGAACCCACTGCTGCCAGAGTCAACAGTCCATGGGCTTGTGCTGGCCCTTCGGGTAGCGGAGTTTGCGCGACCTGAGTGGGGCTGGACCCCAACACCACCAGACGGCTTTGGGCCTCTTTGGGCAATTGCATCTGCAGTACGCTGATGGCGCCCTCCTCAACCCGATGACTGGAGGTGAGCAAACCCTGCTCGATCTGCAGCTGATGCCATTCGGCAATCTGCTGTTCGGTATGGTCTTTTTCCTTTTGCAGATCGATGAACAAGCGCCGCGTGCGATGCTGGGTATGGACCACCGCAATGGCCAACAGGATCAAGCACAGAAACAGGGCAGAATTGAGGCGGCTCACGCGGCACTCCGCTGCGCGACGCGCATGATGGCACTGCGACAGCGCGGATTGGCGGCCACTTCCTGCGCCGAAGGGCGAATGGCACGCCCCACCAATTGCAGTCGGGGCTGCGGTCGGTCGGCCTCACGCACCGCCATGCCGCGAGGAATTTCGGGCGGTTGTGCCTGGGCCCGCAGATATTGCTTTACCAGGCGGTCTTCCAAAGAATGAAAACTGATCACCACCAGGCGCCCTCCGCGATGGAGCAACTCCACGGCCTGGGGCAGGACCTGGGCAATTTCCTGCAATTCTTCATTCACATGAATGCGCAGGGCCTGAAAGGTCCGGGTGGCTGGATCCTGTCCTGGTTCCCGCGAACGCACCGCAGTGGCCACGATGCGCGCCAGTTGGGTGGTGCTGGCAATGGGGGCCAGGGCGCGTGCGTTGACGATGGCCTGGGCAATTTGGCGCGCAAAGCGCTCCTCGCCGTATTCCCGGATGACCCGGGCGATATCCTCCTGCGCGGCATGGGCCAACCAGTCCCGCGCCGATTCTCCTGTGTGGGTATCCATGCGCATATCCAGCGGACCTTCCTGCCGAAAGCTAAAACCGCGCTGGGCCTGGTCGATTTGGGGGGAAGAGACGCCCAGATCCAGCAGAACCCCGTCCACCCGGGTGATGCCGCGGACCTCTAAGGCTTGCTGCAATCTGGAAAAGCGCTGGGGAATGATTTCAAAACGGGCGTCTTGACTGCTCAATTGCTGCGCTTCGGGCAAGGCCTGTGGGTCACGGTCGAAGGCGATCAAGCGACCATGCGCTCCAAGGGCCTGCAAAATCCCTCGGCTATGCCCACCCCGCCCGAATGTCCCGTCCACATAAACACCCGCAGGCTGAATGGCCAGGGCTTGAACCGCCTCGGCCAACAACACCGTGACATGCGACACAGGCCCCGCTGGGGAGTGACTCGGGGTCGCTGAAACCGGTTGCAGGACAGTCATGGCTAAAAAGAGAGATCTTCCATGCCCGCCGGCACCAGATCAGGACCCAGTTTTTCGATTTCCTCAAACTGTTTGTCCCACAAGGCGGGTTGCCAAAGCTTGAAGTGCGTGCCCTGGCCAAACATCATCACATCGCGTTCGATGCCGGCAAACCGGCGCAGGGCGGGGGATACCAGCACACGTCCAGCGGCATCCATTTCCACATCGTCGGCATGGCCCACCAGCAGTCCCTGTAACAGGGTGGTTTGACGGTCCAGGCCGGATTTTTTCATGATGGCACTACGGATGGGCTCCCAGGCGGGCTGGGGATAGAGCAGCAAACAACGATGGGGATGAGCGGTCAGCACCAGACGGCCCTCACCCTGTGCACGCAAGGCATCCCGGTAGCGCGTGGGAATCGCTAACCGACCTTTGCTATCCAGGCTGATTTCTGATGGCCCCTGAAACACATGTATCTCCCCGATAGACCACAAATTCCCATTTCTTCCTACTTTTTTCCACTATATGGGAATGATCCCCACCGGTCAAGATCAAAATGCATGCGTTGCCTTTACCGGGCAAATGCACTACATTGAAAACTCCAGAAAAATAGGTGTCGCGGATAACGCACGCGCCAACCATCCATCATGTACAAGAAGCCTCGAGTGTTTCGTGAGGCCCTCCCCCAGCAAGGCCCCTTTGAGCGCCTGCTGGTGCAGGCGCGGCGCACACAGCAGTTGCAGCGCGCGCTGAACGGGGTCTTGCCTGCCCCCATGGCCCCCTTGGTCCGCGCTGGGGGTCAGGAAAACGGCCAACTTCTCATTCAAACCGACTCCAACGCCGTGGCAGGCAAACTGCGGCAGTTGCTTCCCACCCTGTTGCGCGCCTTGCAAAAAATCGACCCCGACCTGCACTCCCTCAAAATCCAGGTGCAACCCCAGCAGCAACGCCTGCCCCGGCGGCCCCGAGGGGGCCAGCCACTCGCCCCGGAAACCCTGCAGGAATTCAGTCACCTGGCCTGCTCCTTACCGCCTTCCCCCTTACGCACCGCCCTGGAGCGCCTGCTGGCCCACCGTCAACGCAAAATCGGCCCGTAGGTCCACAACTTCTGAGTGTTTCCCGGTTTGGTGTGACAGCGTTTCTTGCAAGGGGTTACTTTGCGGTACACTGGAGGCGAAGCTGGCTGGACAGTCGCTGCGCGCCCTTGGCGCGGAGAGGAAAGTCCGGGCTCCACAGAGCGGGGTGCCGGTTAATGGCCGGAGGCCGTGAGGCCATGGAAAGTGATACAGAGACTCAAACCGCCCAAGCAGGGTTCAGGCCCTGACGGCAAGGGTGAAAAGGTGCGGTAAGAGCGCACCGCGCGCACGGCAACGTGAGCGGCAGGTTAAACCCCACCCGGAGCAAGACCAAATAGGAAGGCAATCGCGTGGCTCGCGCGGCCTTCGGGTAGGTTGCTTGAGCGTCCGAGTAATCGGACGCCTAGAGGAATGACTGTTCTCGACAGAACCCGGCTTACAGGCCAGCTTCACCTTCTTTGACGGATTGGCACCAAGCACGCATAGGTGCTGTTCTAACCCCACGCCACAGGCCCCTGCCTGCGCGGAGCAAAGTAACGCGGTTAAGCGCGCTTTGTGCCTTGATCCCTCCCCAAAAAAACTAGACTAACCTGACTTGGTCAAGCAAAGTTCAGCCATGCATAGCGTCAATATCCACGAAGGACAAAGACGCGCTTTGAAAGCGCCTGAGTCCTGGACTTTATGGTGGGCCCCCTGGGAGTCGAACCCAGCACCAACGGATTATGAGTTTGCCGGGGACGCGGTGTATCTAGGGAAATAAACGGTAAGTAAGCATAGGTTGGGAAAGGGAAGAGTATATTACAAATCAATGAGTTACTGTAATTTACGACAATCTAGAGAAAGTAATGGGTGTACCGCCTGTGTACCGCAACGGACCTAAGTGGGGCGAGGTGGACAGACTAAAAATCCCTCAATCACAACTGCTCAAAGCGAAAAACCGCAACTGCGCAAATCGATTATTTCGGCGGGCCGTTTGTCTGCGCCCCGCACAGAAAGCGTGTACACGCGCTCATTGCATTGACATACGCCAAAAAAGGACTAGACTAACATAGTTTAGTCAAGTAGAGGAAAGTCATGCATACCGTCAATATCCACGAAGCAAAGACACATCTTTCCCGGCTCGTTGAACAAGCGGCAAGAGGGGAGTCGTTCGTTATCGCCAAGGCCGGCAAACCGCTGGTGAAGGTAACGGCGCTGGACGTGCCAACCGCTGGACAAGCTCGCCGCCTGGGCTTCCTGGCCGGAGAAATTTCCGTCCCGGATGACTTCGACCGTATGGGGAGCGAGGAAATCGAACAGTTGTTTGGGGGCGATGCGTGAAGTTGCTTCTGGATACACACTTATTGCTCTGGGCGGCAGGGCAACCCGATCAGTTGTCCGCCTCTGCCCGTTTATTGCTTGATGATCCACAGAACGAGTTGCTGTTCAGTTCGGCCAGTCTTTGGGAAGTTGCAATCAAGCGTGGCCTCGGGCGCAGTGACTTCCGCGTGGACCCACGTCTTTTGCGTCGAGGGCTTCTCGATAATGGATATGCCGAATTGCCCATCACCAGCGAACACGCCGTTTCCATCGATGGCCTTCCACCAATCCACAAAGACCCATTCGACCGAATACTTGTTGCTCAATCAATCGTCGAAGGCATTACGCTCCTTACCGCCGACCCGTTAGTTGCGCAATATTCAGGCCCGATTCGGAGAGTATGAAACAAAGCAGGTCAACCCCCATCAAGACTTGGACGGCGGAGGATTGCATGGTATGCCACCAGTGTGCCACGGGTGGGGTTTGCCTAGTGCAGAATCGCGTAAGTCTTTGATTTTTTGGTGGGCCCCCTGGGAGTCGAACCCAGCACCAACGGATTATGAGTCCGCTGCTCTAACCAGGCATGAGCTAGAGGCCCATGACCTTTTCAGTTATCGTTGTTTTCGATAAAGCTGCGCAGCCGCTCGGAGCGGGAAGGGTGGCGCAGTTTGCGCAGCGCTTTGGCTTCGATCTGACGAATGCGCTCGCGTGTGACATCAAACTGTTTGCCCACCTCTTCCAGGGTGTGATCCGTGTTCATTTCGATTCCAAAGCGCATGCGCAGCACCTTGGCCTCGCGCTGGGTGAGGGAGTCCAGCACGTCCTTGGTGGCATCCCGCAGGCTGGCATAAAGGGCTGAGTCGGCGGGCGCGATGGT
>DAIDKJ010000111.1 GCA_027450105.1 Ferrovum sp. | reverse complement strand
CCCATCAAAGAATCAGAAATTCCACTTTATGCCCTGTGCAAATTTCCGGGTCCGGCTCTAACCAAATCGTCCATCATGCCATGCCTGATGCCAAACCCCGGCGCGCCAAAGCGCCAGCTCATGGGGACCAAACAGGTGAACGTCGTGCTCGTGGAAATGATAGCGCTCGCGCCCCATGTCGTGATGAGGCTCTTCAGCTTGAGCCACCGCGCCGCAGAATAGCGCACTGAAAAAAACGATAACAGAAAGCATCCGTGTGAGGAAATGCATTAAAGCACATGGGGTACGAGGTGCATCAGGAACCAAGGTCACAATCTCCGGAATATGCGTCATGCAATCGGGTCAATCCTCGCTGCAGTCACCTGAAGGGCCGCGATGGCGGTGCGTGTGGCCAAACCTTTCGCGCATCTGTGAAGCATAGAGATCGAAAATGGTCTTCTGGTTGGCATCCAACTGATCGTAAAACACGCTGGTCCTGACCTGTGCCGCCTCCAGCCTGCCCAGATTTTCCTGCATGAATGCGGTTCGCGCGCGCAGCCGTTCGATGCTGCGTGCCATTCTTTCAGGTGTAGTGCCTTCTTGCACCGGCCGCGTTAGCGCTTTGCGCTTTTCAAGCCATGCTTGTTTCTGTGTCAAGCGTTGGAGCGCAATTTCACTGGTACCGGCGGACCAGATGGCCCATGCTTCATATTGCCCTGGTTCCAGGTTAAGTCTGGCCTTGAGGTCGTCCAGTCGGCGTTGCACCTGCAGCATCCTGTCCGCAACGTCAGCAGGATAAGGTAGGTCGGTTGCCATCGCAGGCGCCAACTGCAACAGGAATGCTCCAGCGGCAGCCAGGATCATATGGCGCAATGGTTTACATTTCATCTTGATTCTCCCAGTGGGAATGAAGGATGCCTTGATCCGTCCCTGGCTTGAGCCATTCAATCCAAGGAAACCCGCTCTGACCATCATGGCATAACGCTAGTTAAGTGCCGTTAAGCGGCCGTTAAATCATGTAAATGCGAAATCAATTTCTTTGACAATGGGGATTCCGCTGTAAAAAGATGTAAAGACAACAGGCCATTGCGCTTGGACGGCTTTGCATTACATTATGATTTCGAACGCAACTGAAAGCAGCCGGGGCCCCATTGAAAGTATTGCTGATTGACGATGACGTTGAACTGGTCGAGATGCTCAAGGCGTACCTTGATCGGGAAGGCATCGCGGTCACGGCAGCGCATGATGGCGAGCAAGGGCTGGACGCTGCGTTGTCGGGAGACTTTAAAATCGTCGTTCTGGACGTCATGATGCCCCGTCTGAACGGCATCGAAACATTACGACGCATTCGCATGAAAAGCCCGGTGCCCATCCTCATGCTCACTGCGCGAGGGGACGATGCGGATCGGATCATCGGCCTTGAGTTGGGTGCTGATGATTATGTGGCGAAGCCTTGCTCTCCGCGTGAGCTCACCGCGCGCATCAGAGCCATTTTGCGCCGGACACAGGTCACCCCACTGCAAGGTGAATCACCACAATTTCTGGATGTCGGCGGGTTGAAAATGTGGCCCACGCAACGTCGCGCCGAGTGGCATGGCGTTAATCTGCAACTGACCAGCACCGAATTCAACCTGCTTGAAATTCTGGTTCGTCATGCAGGCCAGCCGGTCAGCAAGAAAATCCTGTCAGAACAGGGATTGGGACGCCCTCTGGCGCGATTCGACCGCAGCATCGATGTTCACATGAGCAAAATCCGGAACAAACTGGGAACGCTGCCAGATGGACGATCTTACATTTATACCGACTACCGGCAGGGATATCGGTTTATCCATGGATAGGGCATAGGCGTGGGGCGACTTTTCTGGAAATTTTTCTTTTTTATCTGGTTAGCCCAACTGACCAGCATTTGGGGAGTCGGCAGTGCCATCTGGTTGATACGCCACAATGAAAACCAGAATTTGGTCGGCGTGGATACTAGCAGGCCAGCCAGTTACTTTGTCGAAGCAGCCGCTTCCACCCTGCAGTATGGCGGAATGGAAGCCCTGAAAAACCTGCTTAAAGCCGGAAACCGCCGCAATGTCTTTGCCATCGACGAAACGGGGCACGATATTCTCGATCGTGCGGTTGATCCTGCCATGGTGGAAAGCGTAAAACTTGCCATTAAAAACGCTGCGCCCTCTCAAACCATTCGACAGGTGACCGTATCAGGGCGTACCTACCTGCTCTTTGTCCCAGAGACGGTGGGCGCTTCCAGCGGCTTTTTCCAGAATCGTTTTGGTTCGAATGCAAGTGATGCCACTCGCCGCCAGCAGCCGCACCTCTATCCTGTCGTTCCTGTCGTATCCGGCACACTGGCAAGCCTGATCTTTGCTTACCTGCTGGCATGGTATTTCTCAAAACCGATACGCGATCTCAGGGCCGCCATCGAATCTGTTGCCGATGGCAACCTCAATGTGGCCCTGATTTCCACCATGGGAAAACGTCGCGATGACCTTGCCGATCTGGGCCGTGATTTCGACTACATGGCAGGCAGGTTGCGCGGATCTATCGAATCCCAGAGGCGCCTGCTTCACGATATTTCACATGAATTGCGATCGCCCCTGGCCAGGCTTCAGGCCGCCATCGGTCTGCTACGCCAGCAACCTGACAATCCAGAATTTTCAATGGAGCGCATTGAAAGAGAATGTGTACGCATGGATCGATTGGTGGGGGAATTGCTCACCTTGTCCAAGCTGGATGCAGGGGCAACCGGATCCACGCAACAGACCGTCAGCCTCAAAGAATTGCTGGATGACATCGTCGCCGATGCACGCTTCGAAGCCAAGGCTCAAGGCAAAGATGTTACGGTGAGTTGCCAGTGCAATGCGATCATTCAGGGGAATATCGAGCTGCTGCACCATGCCATTGAAAACGTGGTCCGTAACGCCGTGAAGTACGCACCTATTGGTAGCAGCGTAAAAATTGAAACTTGGGAGAATCCCGAGCATGGCTCACTCGGAATTGCCGTCCTCGACGAAGGCCCGGGTGTGCCAGAATCCGAGATGGCGCTGATCTTCGAACCGTTTTATCGCGGAAACGCTTCTGAAATGCGCCCTGACGGCCACGGTCTTGGGCTGGCCATCGCCTACCGAGCCATCAAGGCCCACGGCGGGAACATCAGCGCCAGCAATCGAGAAGCGGGAGGGCTGCGCGTCGAGATGACTCTCCCAATGTTATCCTGATAGATCACGATCCATGCTCGGTTTCCACAAGAAACCAAACTGGAGCATTCATATGCATGATCTCGCTGATTTCAACATCCTCATGCTTCCTGGGTGGCACGGTTCGGGCGCAGAGCATTGGCAAACCGGCTGGGAAACCGCCTTTCCCAGCATGCGCCGGGTCATGCAAGCGGATTGGGAATCTCCGCGCTATGTTGACTGGTCACAACGGCTCACTGCAGCCGTCGAGACCTGCGATAAACCGGTGGTGCTGGTGGGACACAGTCTGGGCACAACCCTTGCCGTGCGCTGGGCTGCAGCCCATCCTGACAGCAAGGTTGCCGGAGCCTTTCTGGTGGCGCCTACAGATATCGATCGCTTTACCGGAAGCCCCGGCTACACCATCCATGGGTTTGACCCCGTCCTCTTGGATCAGCTCCCCTTCCCCGCCACCGTTGTGGCGAGCCGCAATGATGATCGTGTCAGTTTTGAGCGGGCCGGGCTTTTTGCTTCATCCTGGGGTGCGCGTCTCGTTGATGCAGGCCATTTGGGGCACATGGGCAGCGCAGCAAACCTTGGGCTGTGGCCACAAGGGCTGGTCTGGTTCGGACAATTCCTTGCCACCCTCGATCCTGTCTGATGCCACAATCCGTGACAGTTTCAGCGCTCCAGTACCCACTTGAGGCTGGCCAATCCGGCGCGATACTGGTCACTGATTATTTTTACGGTCTGCTTGCCCTGGTCAGTTCTTTTTGGACCGGGCATCGCATCCGGTTCGGTTTCGATGTCAAGGCCAAATACAACAGGGCCAGGACGCGATTCTTTGGCTGATCCATCAGAAGAACCGGCCAGTTGGTTCCTGACGTCAAATTTTGCGCGCCACTCGACCTCAGAGGTGCCTGGAGCCGGGCCCTGTCTGACGCTCAGCTCGGCATGGTACTGGGTTACTGGCCACGAAGCGGATGACGCGTGGTAGCTCAGGGTCATGTCGGCATCGCTGCGCATATCCAGAACGTCTTCTTCCCTTCCAGCGTTGTCCTTGTAAACCACCCTGCGGGACAAGGTGGCCTGATTCTCATCAACGGGCACACTGCGTTCCACAGAGAAATCCCAACGCGCAACGCCTTCGAAATTGCGCAACAGCGCCCAGACCTTTGCAGGCTCTGCCTGAATGGTAATGGTTTGAGAAACCGTTTCATGCACGACATCATGCTGCGTTGCAGCCTGCGTCACACCAGCCAGCCCAGTCATCACAACTGCCATAATGACCCTTGAAGCTCTCATGATGCCTCCTTTTTGTATTGTTACCGCATATGCAGCATGCTCACATGCTGCATGCCAGAGCGACCTGCCACTCAGGGACATGGTCTGGCCGAACAGCCAACCACCCAGAAGAGTATCAGCAGAATTGCGGTTAAGAAACGTTAAGTCGCGGTTATTATTTGTAAATTCGCCATTGCCACCATCTTTAAATGGCTGGCATACGGAATCAGCATTGAAACCAGCACTGAATTTCCGCCGCAACACGCCCCTATGGCGCGGCGCGACTAGAATCCGCGCACCAGACGGTCGCGCTCAGTCTGGATGATGTAGCGTTGAATCAGGTTTGCTGTCGGAGTTGACAGTTTGATGAACTCGCAGCCGGCGCGAC
>DAIDKJ010000110.1 GCA_027450105.1 Ferrovum sp. | reverse complement strand
ACCGATCTGCGCAACGCCCAGCCTGGCGCTTGGGACCTGCCCGCCCTACCCCTGCGCCGCCTGCAGGCCCAGGCCCAGCTTGAGGGCGCGCACTGGACGCTGGAACAGCTCTGCTCGCGTTGTTTTTACTCAAACCCATGCGCCAGATGTTAACGGCTCACAGTGCACCGGCTTTGTCATGACGCATGATGGCTTGCTGTGTGCGTTGATAGGCAGCCAGATGGCTGCCTCCCAAGGCCACGGCTTGGGCACTGGCCTCGCGCGCTTGCTGCATCTGGCCCAGTTGCAACCTGGATTCGGCCAGGTTGTTGAAGGCATCGCCCGAATCAGGGTGAGCCCGGGCGGCGCGTTCAAAATAATGGGCGGCCCTGTGATAATGGTGTTGGGCATAGGCCAGATTGCCCAGCCCCATCAAGGCAGTGAGCGTGTCGGGCCAACGCTTGAGGCTGGTCTGATAGGCGCTTTCTGCCGCGCCAGGACGGATGCCTTCCATGGCCGCCACCTGTTGCAGGTAATCCGGGGCAGTGGCACTTGCGGGAATCTGTTCGGGGGACAGAATCACCAGCCCCCACCGTTGGCCGGCAGCCCAACTGCGGTCAAAACGCTCCATGGATAGGCGCAACTGGGCCTGGTCTCCGGAATGCAGTAGCACCTCCCGGGTTGCCCGGTTATAACCTACCACTACGGCAAAATGCCAAACCGGCGTTAAATGCCCTACATCCTGCAACACGAGTACCGGGTGGCCGGCAGCCAGTTCCAGCCCCATGGCTGCGGCATTGGGCGCAATCCGGTAGGGGATACGCCCTGCACGCCGCGCAGCCCCAATCAAATCCAGTTGCAGCGATCCCTGCAACCCGGGGGTATAAACCTGGGGGGTCAGCGCTTCGGGACTCGTCCTGACACCAGAGTAACGCAGCAGGGAAGCCAGGGCAGCGGGCCCACACTGATGATCCTGCTGCGCAAAAAAGGGGACCTGGGACAAAGTCACTTGGGAAGACAGGGAATCAGGCCAAACACTAGCGGCGTTGGGTTGATCGATGGATTGGGCTGCCCGGTCAGCAAGTGGTAAGGAGGTGCATCCACCCAGCCAGAAAAGCACCAGAAGGATGAATCCTTGCAAAGCCCGCTTGTGGGCTGTGCACCGGACTTGCAATCACACCACCAGGACCAGTAGGATGGCTCCTAACAGCAGGATGATGATGTCCGTACTGCTGAGATTGGACAAATTCCCGCCTGCGGGCAAGGCGTTGATCTTGTCAGCCAGTTGCCGCGCCTCCGCATCGTTGAGCAATGCAATCCGTTGCGCGGTGATAACCGCGCTCAATCCCAAGGCCTGCATTTTTTTCTGAATGTCGGCACGCGCCACGAAACCCTGAATGGCTGCCTTATCCGACGATACATCCGTCTGCGAGGCTGTCCCTGACGAAGCCTGGGGTTGCTTGTTACCGGACACCTCGCCAGGAACGGTTACCTGGTCCGTCCCAATCAACTCTCCATGGGCGACAGGGAACACCAAGGCGAGACAGAGGGCCAGGGTGCCGCGGTGCCAGCGTACAAAACGGGAAGGGATATTCATGATAGGCTCCTCTTATAAATGTGAAAATTTCACATAATTGTACACCAAAACCACACATACACAACCCATATGGGCAACAATTTTCATGGGCAATGGTCTAGATCAGCATGAGCACTTCACAGGAATTTGTCATGACCGCACCACCAGAAGCAGCCCCCCCCTTCCGCACGCCTCATTGGAGTGTGCTGCCGGTACCTCATGCACAACGCGTGTGGATGCAACCGTTGCCCCAACCCGTTTGGGGCGACTGGAACGAAGCCCTGGCCCCTTCTTTGGGGCTTGCAGCGCACCCCTCCCCAGCGTGGCTGCAGCGCTTGTCGGGCCACGCTGGGGACCCTCCCTGGTGCAGTGCCTATGCAGGGCATCAGTTTGGAGTCTGGGCGGGCCTGCTGGGAGATGGGCGAGCGCATACCCTGGGCTGCCTGAATACAGAACAGGGATCACAGGAAATTCAACTGAAGGGAGCTGGACTCACTCCTTTTTCCCGAATGGGAGATGGCCGTGCCGTTCTGCGTTCGTCCATTCGCGAATATCTCTGCAGCGAAGCCATGGCTGGTTTGGGAATTCCTACCACGCGTGCCTTGGCCCTGGTGAGTTCGCCCCTACCCGTGCAACGGGAAACCCGGGAAACTGCAGCCATCGTAACCCGGGTAGCGCCCAGCTTCATTCGCTTTGGACACTTCGAACATTTATCCCACCACGGTCACCGGGATGCTTTACGGCAACTGTTTGCTCTGGTGCTGGAGGATTTTTTTCCTGCTTGCGCCGCCGAGGCACAGCCCGCCTTGGCCCTGCTCCAAACGGTGATTGAACGCACCGCCCGACTCATGGCCCAGTGGCAATGCGTGGGGTTCTGTCATGGCGTCATGAATACCGACAACATGTCCATTTTGGGGCTGACAGTGGATTATGGTCCTTTTGGTTTCCTGGAAGCTTATGATGCCCAACACATCTGCAATCATTCTGACCGCAGCGGGCGCTATGCCTACGCCCAACAGCCGCTCATGGGTTGGTGGAATTGCGGTGCCCTGGCCAGTGCCTTGCAGCCGCTCATCCAGGATGCACAGGCCATCGAGAACGCCCTGGACACCTTCGAGCCGCTGTATGAGGCAAACCTCCTAGAGGGTTTTCGGGCCAAACTAGGATGGCAGATCAACCGGGAAGAAGATGCGCTGCTGATCCAGCAACTGCTTGCCCTGATGCAGCGTGACCGAGTGGACTTTACCGGACTGTTCAGGGCCTTGTCTGCCCAGGAGCCCAGCGCTCTGCAAGCAGGAAAATTTCAGGCCCCCTCTTGGGTGGGAGTAAACTCCGCGGATCCCGACTGGCACCAGTGGTTGCAGGCCTATGGACGACGTGCGGCTCAGGAACCCAGCAGTCCGCAAGAACGACGTGAAACCATGCAACGGATCAATCCCAAATACGTGTTGCGCAATCACTTGGCCCAGGAAGCCATCGAGGCGGCCCAAAGGGGAGACTTCCAGTGTCTGCATCAAATGCGACAGGTACTGCAACACCCCTTTGAAGAGCATGCCGAATGGAGCCGCTGGGCCCAGCCGGCTGCCCCGGGGAGTCCCCAGGTCTGCGTGAGCTGCTCTTCCTGATCAGGAATGGCCTCAGAAGCCGCCTCAACAACCATACCCGGACGAGCGAATGCGTGCCCAACCCGCCCTGGAAAGAAAGCTAAACCCCACACACCGCTCCGTCGCTGCGTGGATCTACTGCGCCCTCTATCAGCCCGCCAGAATGCCGCACCAATGCCCCAGCATGCCCCATGGTATCGCTGAAGCCAGCCGGCAACACTTCCACCACATGTCCCGCCGCTTGCAACGCTGAAATCAACGTGGGGTCGAAACGGTTTTCCAGTTTGAGGGTCGTGCTGGGATCACCCCAGGTTCGCCCCAACACCCAACGCGGGGCCGTAATGGCCTGTTGCAACGCCTGCCCATGCAGCGCGTAGCGCGAAAATACCGCTGCCTGGGTTTGTGGTTGCCCTTCTCCTCCCATGGTGCCATAGGGCATGACACGACCATCATCAAACAGCGCCAATGCCGGATTCAAGGTATGAAAAGGATGACGCCCAGGTTCCAGGGCATTGAGATCTGTGGGGTCCAAAGAAAAACTGATGCCGCGGTTTTGCCACAGCAGACCCGTTTCCTCCAGCACGACGCCCGAGCCAAACTCCCAGTACACGCTTTGGATGAAACTGACGGCACGCCCTGCGGCATCCACGGCACCCATCCAGATGGTATCTCCCAAGGCCGCAGGCTCGGGCCAAGGCAGGGCTCGGTGCCGATGGATGTCTTGCGCCAAAGTATCCAGCATTGCCGGCTCAAGAAAGGATTGCGGCACTTGGGGCACGCGTCCCGGATCGGTCACCACGCGGTTGCGAATGCGAAAAGCCCGTTTAGTGGCTTCAACCAAACCATGCACATGGTCAAACCCCTCTGCCTGCGCCACCTGAAGACGTTCGTACAGCCCCAGAAGCATGAGCGAGGCCAGCCCCTGGGAAGAAGGCGGCAGATTATAAAGACTGGCTGCGCAGCGCTCAAGGCGCAGGTGCAACGGGGTCACACATTGCGCGTGATAGGTGGCCAGGTCGGCCGGAGTCAGGGGGCTGCCCAGGCGCTGCAGTGCAGCACCGATGCAAGCCCCCAACTGCCCCCGGTAGAAATCATCCAATCCGCGCTGTGCCAGGGTGCGCAAGGTCTCTGCCAAGGCCGGTTGGCGCAGCAGGAAGCCCCGCTGGGGTGCTTGCCCGCAATCCAGAAAGGTGCCGGCAAACCCCGGCTGGGGCTGCAATTCGGAAAGCTTTTGACGGGTCAAGGCCGCTTGGCTGGTGGTTACCGCTACGCCATCGCGCGCATGACGGATGGCATCTTGCAGCAAGCGTTCCAAAGGTAAATCGGGACCCGACCAATCCTGTGCCAGTTCCAGCGCCCGCATCCATCCAGAAACCGTACCAGCCACCGTCAAGGCGGCCTGTGGGCCGCGAGGGGGAATACTGGTTAATCCGGCATAAAAACCCGGTTGTGCCGCAACCCCTGCCACGCCACTGGCATCGATGGCCTTGGGGGGTTGCCCGGGCTCATGAATCAGCCAGAAACCATCCCCTCCCAGGGCATTCATGTGCGGATACACCACGGCAATGGTGGCGGCGGCGGCCACCATGGCCTGGATGGCATCGCCGCCATCGCGCAACACATCGCGCCCCGCTTGGGCGGCCAGGTGATGTGGGGCCACGACCATACCCCC
>DAIDKJ010000109.1 GCA_027450105.1 Ferrovum sp. | reverse complement strand
CCGTTGAGTCGTGCGTGCCGTTGCCCGGTGTGGCCGTGGACTGGCCGGCACCTTCCTGGGTGGGCACGTTTTCCAGCACCCGCCTGGGGGGCGTCAGTGCAGGGCCCTGGAGCAGCTTGAATCTGGGAACCCATTGCGGCGACGACGCGGCGCACGTGGCAGAAAATCGACGTCGGGTGGAGGCGCATCTGGGACGCCAGGCCTTATGGCTCAATCAGGTGCACGGCGTGCAGGTGGCCAGCGACCAGACCAAGCCCTGGACAGGGCCCGCCCGGCACTTGGAGCCAGGGCACACGTCCCACAGTGCCGGCCTTCCTTGCGCCGACGCATCTGTTACCAGAGGCTTGCACCAAGCCTGCGCCATCCTGACCGCCGATTGTTTGCCCTTGCTGTTCTGTCATCGCCAGCAGCGGGTGGTGGCAGCAGCCCATGCAGGTTGGCGCGGCTTGGCTGCGGGTATCATCGAAAGCACGTTACAGGCGATGCAGGCAGACCCCGGGCAAGTGCTCCTGTGGTTGGGTCCGGCCATTGGAGCGCAGGCTTTTGAGGTGGGCGACGAGGTACGCACAGCTTTTGTGCAGCGGCAAGGGGCTGCTGCGCAGGCTTTTCGTGCTGGAGCGCCCGGCAAATGGTGGGCTGATCTGCCCCTGCTGGCGCGCTTGCGCGCCCAGGCTGCGGGCGTGCGGGCCATCTATGGGGGCGAGTGGTGCACCGTGCAGGATGCACAGCGTTTTTTTTCCTGGCGGCGTGATGCCGGGGTCACCGGGCGCATGGGGCACTTCATCTGGTTGCAGGCAGGATGAGCGCACTGGCTTGTGAAGGCTGCGAGGCGGTATAATCAAGCTTTTGCCTTGCCGCATTGGTTCATGTTCATGTCCCCCCTGGTTTATACGGTCTGCGCTGGGTTGGCGGCGGGTCTGTTATCCATGATCTGTGCCGCTCTGGTAGTCTTTACGGCGCGTCCAGCCTGGGTCCCCTTGCTGGTGAGCTATGCCATCGGGGCCTTGCTGGGGGCTGTGTTTCTGGAGATCCTGCCCCACGCCTTCCATCTGGATGCCAGCCCGGAAGCCGTTTCGGCCACGGTACTGGCCGGCATTCTGGTGTTCTTCCTGCTGGAAAAGCTGGTCTTGTGGCGCCATGTGCATGTGCATGATCTGGATGCGCCCATGTCCTCCGGGCATGGCGCAGTGGAACCCCATGGACGCACCGGGGCCATGGTGGTGGTGGGGGATTCGGTCCATAATTTCGTGGATGGCATCATCATAGCGGCGGCTTTTGCCAGCGATCGTCATTTGGGGGTGCTCACGGCCCTGGCCATCATCGCCCATGAATTACCGCAGGAAGCTGGCGATGTGCTGGTATTGCTGCACTCCGGGTTGACGCGCGGCCGGGCGTTACTGTTCAATCTGTTTTCCAGCACGGCCACCTTGGTGGGTGGGGTCATGGCCTCCCTGGCCTTGCAGTCCTTGCAGCAGGGTGTGCCCTATCTGCTGGCGCTGGCTTCGGCCAGCATGATCTATGTGGCGGTGGCCGACCTGATTCCCGGTTTGCATCGCCGGGTGGATTTCAAGGCTTCCCTGTGGCAGATCCTGTTGATTGCCCTGGGGGTGAGCACGATCCACTGGGCCCATCTGCTGATCATGGACTGAGACTTGGCGCCTGCCATGGGCCACCCCAGCGCGTTTTGGTACCCGCAATGAGATATCATGCCCCCTTGAGTTATCCCTCTTGCGGGGTTACGCTACAAGTTTAGGTGTCTGCACCTCCATCACGGGAGAATGAGTGAATGAATGCCCCACAGTCCGGTTCCAATCCAATGGAACCCTTGTTAGACGCCATCGAAAAAGCCAATCTCGCCTTTACCGAGCAAATCGGTGGCCGTTTGACCGCTTTCAAGCCCGAAGAGTACCAAAGTTTTTTTTCTGAACTGGCCCAGGCCGTGTCGCGTGATCTGCCCCATTGGCAGTCGTTGCAGTCGCGTTATTATGAAAACCAGACGGCCCTGTGGATGAACATGCTCAGCCGGGCTGCGGGGCAGGCGCCTGCCGTGCCAGCACCCGAGGCGGCAACGGCGGCCCTGACGGACCGTCGCTTCAGCGCCCCCGAGTGGGCGCAAAACCCGCTGTACGATTATCTGCGCCAGTCTTACATGCTCACGGCCGACTGGCTGAAGGAGGCCGTGGGGTCCTTGAATATGGATCCCACCAAACAGCAGCGTCTGGATTTTTTCGTGCGCCAATATATCGATGCCATGTCACCCTCCAATTTTCCGGCCACGAATCCCGAGGTGTTGAAGAAGGCCCTGGAGTCTGGCGGCGAAAGCCTGCGTGTGGGTTTGAAAAACCTCCTCTCCGATCTGGAAAAGGGGCGTATCTCCATGACGGACGAATCCGCCTTCGAAGTGGGCAAGAATATCGCCATCACGCCGGGGGCCGTGGTTTTTGAAAACGATCTGTTTCAACTGCTGCAATACCATCCCACCACCCCCGAAGTGGCCTCCCGCCCCTTGCTCATGGTGCCTCCATGCATCAACAAGTTTTATATCATGGATCTGGAACCGGCCAATTCCCTGGTGAAATACGCCGTGGATCAGGGGCATACGGTATTTTTGATGTCCTGGCGCAACATCGATGAGTCGTTGCAACAGGTGACCTGGGATGACTATGTGGAACAGGGCATTGTGACCGCCATTCGCACCACGCAGGAAATTGCCGGCACTGAGCAGATCGATGCCCTGGGCTTTTGCGTAGGTGGGGCACTGTTGTCCTGTGCCATGGCCGCCCATGCCGTGGACGATCCTCTGCCGGTGGCCACGCTCACCCTCATGACCACCTTGCTGGATTACACCGATGTGGGCGAAATCGGGGTGTACATCGACCGGGCCTTCGTGGAAAAGCGCGAACAGAAATTTGCTCAAGGTGGGGTGGTGCCGGGCAAGGAATTGGCCATGGCCTTTTCCAGTCTGCGGGCCAACGACCTGATCTGGCCCTATGTGGTCAACAATTATCTCAAGGGAGAAACCCCTCCGGCCTTCAATCTGTTGTACTGGAACGGCGACGGCACCAATTTGCCGGGCCCCATGTTTGCCTGGTACTTGCGCCACCTGTATTTGCAAAACGAGTTGTGCAAGCCCAATGCCTTGAGCGTGGCCGGACACTCCGTCAATCTGGGCAACATCAAGACCCCGGCCTTTGTGTTTGCCGCCCGTGAAGACCACATCGTTCCCTGGAAGTCGGCCTATGAAACCACGCACCTGTTTTCGGGCCCCATAGAGTTCGTTTTAGGTGCCAGCGGGCATATTGCGGGCTCCATCAATCCGGCATCGAAAAACAAGCGCAATTACTGGACGGGCTCTCAGTTGGGGGGCAGTGCGGACGAATGGATGTCCAGCGCCACCTCGGTTCCCGGCAGTTGGTGGGTGCGTTGGTCGCAGTGGCTCGAGCAGCAAAATCCCCAACGGGTTCCTGCCCCTACTGTACTGGGCAATGCGCGCTATCAACCCATCGAAGAAGCACCCGGGCGGTATGTCAAGGCGCGCTGTTGAGTCGGCACCGGGGCAGCTAGCAGTTCCATGACAATCACAACACGGAGAGGGGAGAACCGGCATCATGAAAAATCGCATCGTTTTGGTAACCGGCGGAATGGGCGGACTGGGCGAGTCCATTTGCGTCAAACTGGCAGATCTGGGATATACCGTGGTGACCACCTATTCACCTAATAACCGGAATGCAGAAAGCTGGCTGGAGAGCATGAAGCAACGGGGATATGCCTTTCGGGCTTATGCGGCGGATGTGGGCGATGCGGAAGACTGTGCGCGCATGGCCCAACAGGTCATGACCGAGGTGGGCCCGGTGGATGTGCTGGTCAATAATGCCGGTATCACACGGGACATGACCTTCAAAAAAATGACCAAGGTGGATTGGGATGCGGTCATCAACACCAACCTCAACAGCGTTTTCAACATGAGCAAACCCTTTGTGGATGGCATGGTGGAACGGGGTTGGGGCCGGGTCATCAACGTCTCTTCCGTGAATGGCCAGAAGGGCGCCTTCGGACAGACCAACTATGCGGCGGCCAAGGCCGGCATGCATGGCTTTACCAAGGCCCTGGCCCTGGAAGTGGCACGCAAGGGGGTGACGGTCAACACCATTTCTCCCGGCTATATCGGAACCAAAATGGTCATGGCCATTCCCCAGGATATTCTGGATGCCAAGATCCTGCCGCAGATTCCCGTGGGGCGTTTGGGGCGGCCAGAAGAAGTGGCGGGGTTGATCGTCTATCTGGCTTCGGACGAAGCGGCGTTCATTACTGGTGCCAACATTTCCATCAATGGTGGACAACACATGTATTGAGCGTGGGTTGAAGGGCGGGGAGCTTACTCCGGGCCCCGTGGGTACTCGTTATTCTGTTGTGAAGGATTCAGACAAAAAAAACCCGCAGCTTTCACCGCGGGTTGAAGCCTTTATCGAAAGGGAACCTTTGCAATAAAGGAGGAGGAGACGTTAACGCGTTCGTGGCACCTTAGGCGGCGGGTTTCATGGCTGCACTGGCAGCATCCACGGTGGCTTTCACGCTGGCATCAGCAAAGCTGGCCACTTGCTTGGCGGTCTTGGTGACGCCGTCCAGGGCAGCCGTGGTAGCGGCAACGGTGGACTTGACGGCAGCGATGGCCACATCGGCACCAGCAGGAGCGGACTTCACTGCCTTGTCGATTTGCGTGGCAACCGACTGGTTCCATTCGGCGACTTGCCCTTCCAGCAGGGCGGAAATCTGGGCTTGAGCGTGGGCGGCCACGTCATACAGGCTACGCGAGTAGGTGGTGATCTTTTCCACGTTCTTTTC
>DAIDKJ010000108.1 GCA_027450105.1 Ferrovum sp. | reverse complement strand
CAGGGTGTGGGGCACCCAGCGCGCGTCGGGCTGGACTGCGTGCAGGATCTGCGAGAGGTCCAGGGGCACCACGTCGAGGTGGAACCGCCGGCGCATTTCCCCGTCCACCTCGGCGATTTCAATGATGGAAATATCGAAGGTGCCGCCACCCAGATCATATACCGCGATCTTGCGATCGCCTTCTTTCTTGTCCAGACCAAAAGCCAAGGCCGCTGCAGTGGGTTCGTTGATGATGCGTTTGACTTCCAGGCCGGCGATACGGCCGGCATCCTTGGTGGCTTGGCGCTGGCTATCGTTGAAGTACGCCGGCACGGTAATCACGGCTTCGGTAACTTCCTCTCCCAGATAATCTTCTGCCGTTTTTTTCATCTTTTGCAGCACGGCAGCAGAAATTTCTGGTGGGGCCATCTTGCGATTACGCACCTCTACCCAAGCATCTCCGTTGCCTGCCTTGACAATGGCGTAGGGCACCATGTTGATGTCCTTTTGCACCATTTCTTCGTCAAATTTGCGGCCGATGAGGCGCTTGACCGCAAACAGGGTGTTTTTTGGGTTAGTGATGGCTTGGCGTTTGGAGGGAGCTCCCACCAATACTTCTCCGTCTTCCTGATAAGCCACGACCGAAGGAGTGGTACGAGCCCCCTCGGAGTTTTCGATGACCTTGGGCTTACCACTTTCCATCACCGCCACGCAGGAGTTCGTGGTACCCAGATCGATTCCAATAATTTTTCCCATGTTATGCCTCTATCTTGTTGATATTTGAATAGCGTTGACTGTTAAATCAGGGTCAGGTCATCAATTTCAAGTCCGGCCCGTGATTTTATTTGGAGTTTGCAAACCCCTGCGGGTGTGGTCTTAACTGCTTTTGCCTTTGGAGACGGTCACCAGAGCTGGGCGTAAAACCCGTTCATGCAGAGCGTAGCCCTTTTGCATCACAGTCAGCACCGTATTGGGTGGTACCACCTCGTCATCTAGTGAAGCAATGGCTTGATGGCGATTGGGATCGAACTTTTCCTGCACCGGGTTGATGGCGGTAATATGGAATTTTTCAAAGACCGTGGCCAATTGGCGCGCCGTCAACTCCACACCACTGCGGTAGCTCTCCACCGAGGCTTCTTTTACCTGAAGCGCTGCTTCCAGACTATCTGTAACCGATAAGAGTTCGGCCGCAAAGGATTCCAAGGCGAACTTACGCGCTTGGGCCAAATCCGAAGCCGCCCGCTTGCGCACATTCTCGGTGTCTGCCCGTGCTCTCAGCCAGGCTTCTTCTTTTTCTTGAGCCTTGAGTTCGGCCGCATTCAATGCTTCCAAAGCTTGTTCCAGGGTCATGGCCGGGATTGCGTTAGCACCCTCCTCCACAGGAGACGGGCTGGAAAAATCGGAAAGATCCGGATTAGTGGACGTGGGTGCAAAAGCGGACCCCTCTTGGGGTTGTGCGGGTTGTGCGGGTTGTGCGGGATTCTGGTCTTGCATCGGTGGATCTCCTCAAGGAACTGGTGGGGCAGATGGGGGACGACACAAGGGATTTCAAGAGGTCACCCGAAAAAAAAACGCGTACCCATACACCGTCCATCGTCCTCATGAGGGGTCCAATGGTTCTAATTCTATTCAGCGCGTTATGCTCAAACCACGGGCCAAATCTTCCTGCAAGTCGGAAACACCCTCCAAGCCCACCGAGACCCGCAACATTCCGGAGCCAATGCCCGCACTCGAACGCGCCTGCTCGGAAATTCTGCCATGCGTGGTCGTGGCCGGATGGGTGATGGTACTTTTGGTGTCGCCCAGATTGGCGGTGATGGAAATGATGCGGGTGGAATCCACGACACGCCAGGCTGCTTCCTGCCCACCCTTCACATCAAAAGTCACAATGGCCCCCCCCAGACGCTGCTGACGTCGAGCCAGTTCATATTGCGGATGGGACGGTAGTCCAGGATAGTACACACGGGCCACTGCCGGATGGCATTCCAGCCATTGCGCCAGGAGGAGTGCACTCTGACTTTGCGCTTGCAGGCGAATAGGGAGCGTTTCCATGCCCTTCAAGCAGATCCAGGCATTGAAGGCGCTGAGCGTGGGTCCTGCCGTGCGCAAAAAAGCATAAATGCCTCCGTCCATCACCAGTTCTTGCGAGCCGACGATCGCCCCTCCCAGAACACGCCCCTGGCCATCCAGATATTTAGTGGCAGAATGCACCACCAAATCAGCCCCCCACTGAAGCGGGCGTTGCAAAACCGGCGTACAAAAACAGTTGTCCACCGCCACCAGAACGCCCGCTGCATGGGCCATTTGCGCCAAGGCTGCAATATCCACCAGTTCCATAGTGGGGTTTGACGGGGTTTCCAGAAAAAACAAACGGGTGTTGGGACGAATCGCCTGTTGCCAGGCCTGAAGATCCGCCAAAGGTACAAAAGTGACCTCCAGTCCGAACTTGCCCAGTATGTTATTGAGTAGCTGCACGGTGGCGCCAAACAAGCTTTGCGACACCACCACATGGTCACCCGACTTGAGCAAACCCATGAAGGTGGCCAAAATGGCAGACATGCCGCTGGCCGTGGCCACACAGGCCTGTCCTCCTTCCAGGGCTGCCAAGCGTTCCTGAAAAGCCGTCACTGTGGGGTTGGTAAAACGCGAATAGATATTACCGGGCTCGCGGTTACCGAATCGGTCTGCCGCCTGTTGCGCACTGGAAAACACGTAACTGGAAGTGAGGAACAGGGCCTCCGAGTGCTCGTTGAAAGCCGTGCGATGAATTCCAGAACGAACCGCCAGCGTGTCCAGATTGGAAGAGCCTGCGAGGCTTGGTTGCGGAACGGAATCTTCTGAGAGCTTTGGCATCAGGCGGACTCGGGCAAACGCAAATTGAGATCCAGTTGCTGGGTGACGTTTCGACTGGTTTGTGTTTCTCCATCACGTCGATGGGCTTCCACTTCGGCCAAATAGTCTGCCGTGACATCACCCGTGATGTAACACCCGTCAAAGCAAGAGGTGTCGAATCGTTTGATGTCCGTGTCGGGGCCTGCCACATCCTGAACCAAGTCCGCCAGGTCTTGATAAAACACCGCATCGGCACCGATTTCCCGGGCAATTTCTGCGTCCGAGCGACCCGTAGCCAGTAATTCCTTGCGGGTGGGCATATCGATTCCATACACATTAGGAAAACGAACTGGAGGTGCAGCGGATGCAAAATACACTTTGCGTGCCCCGCATTCCCGTGCCATCTGGACGATTTCCCGACTGGTGGTTCCGCGCACGATGGAATCATCCACCAACAAGACATCCTTACCCTTGAATTCAAAACCGATGGCGTTGAGCTTTTGTCGGACCGAGCGCTTGCGTTCGGCCTGTCCGGGCATAATGAATGTACGTCCGATATAGCGATTCTTGATGAATCCCTCGCGATAAGGAACTCCCAGATAAAGGGCCAGCTGCAAGGCGCTGGGTCGACTCGTGTCGGGGATGGGAATCACCACATCCAGATTGATTTGAGGGGCTATGCGCCGAATTTTTCTACCTAGGCTTTCGCCCATTCTCAGTCGAGTTTCATATACCGAAATTCCATCCAGGACTGAATCGGGACGCGCCAAGTAGACGTATTCGAAAATACAGGGGTTTTTTTGGGGCGCCGGAGCGCAGATCTGACTATGAAAGTTGCCATGGATGTCGATGAAGACGGCCTCGCCAGGGTTGACGTCACGCAGCAACTGAAACCCCAGGGCATCCAACGCCACGCTTTCGGAAGCAATCATGTATTCCACCCCCTGCAGGGCGCAATGATGCCCAATGACGAGGGGACGAATGCCGTGAGGATCCCGAAAAGCCAGTAAACCATGACCCGCCACGATGGCCACGGTTGCATAAGCCCCACGACAACGCCGGTAGACTTGCCCCACGGCCTTGAAGATGTCGCTCGCATCCAGCTTGTGCCCCTGGGCTGCTTCCTGGATTTCGTGGGCCAACACGTTAAGCAGGACTTCCGAGTCTGAATTGGTGTTGACATGACGCCGGTCCTGTTCGAACAGCTCGGCACGCAAAAAACCGGAATTGGTGAGATTGCCGTTATGCCCTAGCACGATCCCAAAAGGAGAGTTGACATAAAACGGCTGGGCCTCGGCCGGCGAGATGGCAGACCCGGCAGTGGGATAGCGACAATGGGCAATTCCCAGCGTACCAGTCAGTGCGCGCATGTCGCGCGTGCGAAAGACATCGCGCACCAATCCCAATCCCTTATGCATGTGAAATGTATTGCCGTCTGCCGTGGCAATGCCGGCAGCATCTTGTCCACGGTGCTGCAGGAGTTGCAAGCCGTCATACAACAACTGATTGACGGGCGATTTGGCAACGATGCCCACGATTCCGCACATAAAGCAGCTTTCCTTCCAAAGGGTGGCGTCCGCAAGGTGCCATTCTACTCCTGTTCTGTTCAAACCCCGAATTTATCCTGCGTCAGCGCAACCGTTTGAGCACTTCCGCAGGGAATAGGGGAAGCACCCAATGACTGGCTTCGAGTGCCCAACCTACGGTTATTGAGGTCTTCCAGAGCGGATATCCCGGCAGGGTGGTCATGCCCCCCAACAGCACCAGTAACACACAGAGCAGAGCACCGCGTGCGGCGCCAAACATCCCTCCTGCCAAGCGATTGAAAAATCCCAGGCCCGTCATGGCCACCAGCGTATGGGTTGCCAACCCCATGAGCGTGATGACGATCCAGGTGAGCACAAACACCCCCAGATACCCGGCCATGATTCGGACCGTATCGTTAACGAGCAGACTTTCCAGCAATCGGGCCAGGGACACTCCAAACCACTTGGCCACTGCAAAGGCAATGATCCAGGAAGCCATGGCAAAAACCTCCCGGATCAAAC
>DAIDKJ010000107.1 GCA_027450105.1 Ferrovum sp. | reverse complement strand
CACTGGCCAGCTGAGCCTGTTTCTCTTGCAGGGCTTGCTGGGCCTGCTGTAGTTTGGCCTCATAGGTGGCACGACGGGCCAGGCGCAGCCGTTCCTGTAGGGCAACCAGGGCTGGATCAGACCAGTCTTTTGAGTAGGAAGGGGACCGACGCGCCAGTTCCGCTTCCAGACGATCTTGCTCCAACTGGCTCAGAGCCAGCTTCTTTTGATAGGTGTCGAGATCCGCCAGGCTGCTGGTGGAATCCAGTTGCATGAGCAGATCACCCTGGTGGACATGCTGGCCTTCCCGCACATTGATAGAGCGGATAATGGCAGTATCGAAGGATTGCACCGCCTTGACCTTGCCATCCGGGATAAATTTTCCGGGAGCCGTGGTCACCACGTCGATTTTCCCCAAATAGGCCCAGAGGATAAGGATAAAAACCAGCGCCACCAGGGTCAATACGACTTTTTGCCGAGTGGGAGAGGGCGGGGACTCCTGGATCTCCAGCAGTGGTGGCAGAAACTCCTGCTCCAGCGGAGTCAGTTCATTGGGGCGGAGTTTGGACCCCTTGGGGGAAGCCTTGGAGAATCCCAGAAACTGCATGAGTCGTGATATCAATTGCCGGCCTCCTGCAGGGAAAACAGGTGATGATAAATGCCTTGTCGTGCCAGTAGTTCGCGATGGGAGCCTTGTTCTACCAACTCCCCGTGATCGAGCACCAGGATGGTGTCGGCATGGCGAATGGTGGAAAGACGATGGGCTACGATGAATACCGTGCGACCCTGGCAGATGCCGGCCAGATTCTGCTGGATGATCCGTTCCGACTCATAATCCAGCGCGCTGGTGGCTTCGTCGAAGATCAGCAGTCGGGGATTGGGTAACAGGGCCCGGGCAATGGCAATACGCTGACGTTGTCCACCCGACAAGGCCGTGCCGCGTTCTCCCACTTCCGTATCATACCCGTGGGTCAGTTCCAGTATGAATTCATGCGCCCCGGCCAGTTTGGCCACGGCCACGATCTGGTCCAGGGAAGCATTGGGCATGTGAATGGAGATATTTTCCCGAATGGTGCCCGAGAACAGGAAATTTTCCTGCAACACCACCCCGATCTGGCGTCGTAGCCACATGGGGTCCGCCTGCTGCAAATCTACGCCATCGATGAGGATGCGGCCGGATTCCGGCAAGTACAGGCGTTGTAACAATTTGGCCAGGGTGCTTTTGCCGGAGCCGCTACGCCCTACCAGACCCACGACGGTAGAGGGGGCGATGTCGATAGAGAAGTTGCGTAACACTTCCGGGCCGTCCACCAGATAGCGAAAGCGCACACTTTCCATGCGCACTGCCCCTTGAATGGCCGGCAGACTGGACTTTCCGGCCGAACTGGTGGGTTCGGCGCGGGTGTTCATGATATCCCCCAAACGTTCCACCGAAAGTCCCACCTGCTGAAAGCTTTGCCACAGTTGTACCAGACGCAGGACCGGGTTGATGACGCGTCCGGAAATCATCTGGAAAGCAATCAACTGTCCCACGGTCAGGGCATTATCCATTACCAGCAGGGCGCCAACCCACAAAATGGCCAGATTGGCCGATTTTTGAATGATTTGCCCAATAGCGCCCCCCGTGCCGGACAAGAGTTCGGTGCGGAAGGAGGCGGTGACGTAGCGCGCCAGAACGTTTTCCCATTTGCGATACAGGATGGGTTCTAACGCCATGGATTTGATGGTTTGCATCCCTGTGACGGCTTCGATCAGAAAAGATTGGCTTTCAGCGCCGCGTTCGAATTTCTCGTCCAGTCGGTGGCGCATCATGGGGCGGATGAATAGCGATAGCAGGATGAAAAACGGTAATGAAAACAGCACGATCAGGGACAACAGCACGCTGTAGTAGAACATCACGGCCAGAAAAATGCCAATGAACAGCAAATCCAGTAGCACGATCAGTGAGTTGCTGGTGACAAAATAGCGGATATTCTCCAGTTCCCGGATGCGTGCCACGGTGTTGCCTACCTGGCGTACTTCGAAGTAACGCAAGGGGATTTTGAGAAGATGCTTGACGACGGTGCTGCCCAGTGTGACATCGATGCGGTTGGACGTGTGGGCCATGAGGTGGGTTTCCAGAATGTGCAAAACCCCCTCGAATACGATAATGACCAGCATGCCAACCCCCAGCACATTCATGGTGGACACGTTATGGTGGGCCAAGGCCTTGTCGATGATGACCTGAGTGAACAACGGGGTGGTGAGCGCCAATAACTGGATGACCAGTGCCGCCAGCAAAACCTGCCCCAGAATGTTGCGGTACTTCATGACCGCTGGCACAAACCAGAACAGGTCGAAAGGGCGATTGGGATTGTCGATGCGCAGGCGCGTTTTGATGAGTAAGGCCCTGCCGGACCAGATTTTGCGCAGGGCCTCCTGGTCCAGAAAGGTGGGGTGTGCGTTTCGGGGGTCAAAGATCATGGCCTGATGGCCCTCGATGCGGGCAATCACGACCCAGTGGCCATCTTCCAGATGGGCCATGACCGGAAAGGTGGCGCGATTCAGGCGCTCGATGGCCAAGGGAGTGTATTTGGCCTTGAGCCCCAGTTCAGCAGCCGCCAGAATCAAGTGGGAAGGGGTGATCTCGATGCCTTCCAGGCCCATGCTGCGCTCGATCTGGTCGGGGTCCACCGAACGCTGGTGAAAGCCGGCAACAATGCTCAGGCATTGAAAAGCGCCCATGCCCCCGCTTGCAGGGGGTACCTCCGAAGACGGTTGGGCCATGGGTGAATCGGGGTGATCAGGCGGCATGGGGGCCCTCATTGGCGTCATCAGGGGTCTGTTCGGAGCGCTTGGCCTTGGCTGCCAGCAGTTTGGGCAGCGTGTAGCGGTAAAATTTCAGGGATTCCTCATTTTTGACAAAGTGTTTTAGTTTCAAATCGGTCTGGTTTTTGCTCGTGGACTTGCTCTTGTCCCAACTGTTACGGCCATGGCTGATGCATAGAATAGTGTGCATGGGGTCTAACTGTACCATGGGGTTAGTAAACCCGCGGGTAAACAGGGCCTCATCGCGCAGCGTGGTGGTGTCGTCAAAACGGTTGTCCTCGAGATAAGCGCGCTTGTAGGCGAGTGTGCCATTGGTGCCGTGATTTGGGGCAAACGGACCCGAGCGGTGAATGACCTTGTCCTGCAGGTCATAAATGAACATGGCGCTGGAGCCCGCCAGCAGTCGGTCGCTTTCCAGGAGTGCTTTTACGGCGTGCGCCACCCGTGTGGGGGGGTAAAAATCATCATCGTCCATGTGAACCAGCAGCTCACCCCGCGCGTAATGGGTGATGAGGTTGCGCTTGAACCCCAATTCCAGCTTTTCCGGGATACGGATGTAGAAAACTCCAGGAATCGGTGAGAGCAGGTCCTCTACGGAGTCTTCCCCATCATCCAGCACGACCAGTTCCATCCGCTCCTGCGGGTAGGTCTGGGACCAGAAATTCCGCAGTAATTGCGGGATAAACAGACGCCGGTTGTACGTGGGGGTGAGCAGGCTGACGAAGGGTAGCATTGGGGGTTATCGGTTATTAAGTTTCAGGTAACTAAAAATTTCGTAAACAATAGCAAATTACGGATGATTGAGGGTAATATATTCTCGCTTTGACGTGTGGATAAAATCATCGAGATGACCGTGTGAAATTTGACATAAATCAAAAATCCTAAGTTAGATCCGTCCTGTCAGAACGATTCAAGTCTCTAAGGTCATTTAGTATAACAGAAGAAGGGAACCCCCGCCTCGCCCGCCACCGCCCGGGCCAGAAGCGTCTTGCCGGTCCCCGGAGGCCCCACAAGCAGCACTCCGGTCGGCATCTTCCCCCCCAGGTTGGTGAATTTCCGGGGGTCCTTCAGGAAATCCACCGTCTCCAGCAGTTCGGCCTTGGCCTCCTCGGCCCCGGCCACGTCGGCAAACGAGGTGGTGGAGACGGAACGATCCACCCGCTTGGCCCTGCTGCGTCCGAACCGGGCATATTTTCTGAGCACGCAGAAAAGGAAGCTACCGGCGATGGCGAGTATCCCCATCTCGAACCACTTCGGTTCGTAGGCGGGAGGTTTGGAGGAAAAATCGACGTGCCGGGCCAGCAACAGGCTGGAGAGTTCGGCACCGGCGGGAAGAAAAAGCTGCAGTTTCTCCCCTTTTCTCGTTTCCGCCGTGATCCGGTCCCCCGCCAGCGTCACCTTCAGCACGGAACCGGAGTTCACCCTGTCGACGAAGGCACTGTAGCTGACCTGGCTTTTGTTCTCCGAGTGATACCGTTTCCAGGCGTACCGGCCGCACCAAACCGCCACGACACCGCCAGCCAGCAGGGCCAGTATCAAAAAGCGGACCTTCTTGGCATTCCCCATATTGTTTCTTTCCCTTTTCTTACTCGAATTTGATTGTGCTGCAAAGGGACAACGGCAGAAGTGCTTGGACTTTTCCTGAATTATTTTCAAATTTTAACAACAGCCCAAAGGACAGATCCATTCGGAACCTGTTGAAAAACAACGACAATTATTCTTACCCCAATCGCGACTTTTTTGTATACCAAAATATTCTTAATATTTTCCGACCATTGGGCATCCGACTTGTAGGAGCGCCTTCAGGCGCGATCCCCGCCTGTCTCGCGCCTAAAGGCGCTTCTACAAGGAAACACCTGATTGGCGCTGATCTTTCCGCTTAAGTCCGATCTCCTCCCCACGGAGGGGGGAAGATGCGAGAACGGCCGCTTCGCTTCCCCCTCGCATTCCCTCCCCCTCCGGGGGAGGGTTGGGGTGAGGGAGGCTGACTTTCTGCGTGGCAGGCGCCCTCACCCCTGCCCTCTCCCGCGGGGAGAGGGCAGGGGTGGGAAATAGAGAAAACCGGTCGAGCAAGATTCAAACGGAC
>DAIDKJ010000106.1 GCA_027450105.1 Ferrovum sp. | reverse complement strand
CCAGAAAACCGGAAAGGTCTCCTCCCGCCGAAAAAGGTTCGCCCGGTCCCCACATGACGAGTCCCTGGAAATCCGATTCTGCGGCGGTGAGGGCTCGATCCAGAGCGAGCAAGGCCCCCGCATTGAAGGTACGCATCTTGGTTTTGAGGGTGGCGATGAGAAACGTACCGTCCAAGGTCCAGGCCCGCAGAAAGTCATCTTCAAAGACCGTCGTGCCCGCCCGCTGCGGGTTGGCCACCGGAGTGCCCACGACCGTTTCCGGAAACAATTGACGTTGATGCACGGGTAGTTCTCGCGGCCTCACCCACTGCTGTGATCCAGCATCCCAGGAACCCTGGGGCTGATGCACGCCCTCGCGTCCATCAAATACCCAAGCCGGCAATGGGGTCGCTACCAGCGCCAAACCGGCGTCGATATCTTCCTGAACCCATTGGGCAACCGTACGCCATCCGGCCTGTTGCCAGGTTTCGAAGGGCCCTTCCTTCCAGCCAAAACCCCAGCGCATGGCCATGTCGATGTCCCGCGCACTGTGCGCGATGGCGCCTAAGTGAACCGCACAATAGTGAAAAATGTTGCGATACAGAGCCCAGACAAAACGCGCCTGAGGGTGGTCGCTGGCGCGCAGTGCAGCCAGGCGTTCGGCCGGTTTGAGCTTGAGCAGAGCGGTTACTTCGGGGTCGGCCTTGCCCACTGCAGGAACGTATTCCCCGGTGCTCTCCTCCAAACGCAAAATGTCGCGTCCCACTTTCTTGTAGAACCCCACACCGCTCTTGGCACCCAGGGCGCCCGCAGCAATCAGACGCTCGACCACCTCGGGCGTTGCATAGCAGGGGTGAAAAGGATCCTGGGGAAGCTGCTCCTGCAAGGTGCGCACCACATGCATGAGCGTATCCAGGCCAACTACATCGGCCGTGCGGTAAGTTCCGGAACTGGCACGCCCTAATTTTCGTCCCGTGAGGTCATCTACCACATCCAGAGTGAGCTGTTGTTTGCGTGCTTCGATGAGGGCGAAGAGCAGGCTGGCCACGCCCACACGATTGGCCACAAAGTTGGGGGTATCGAGCGCCCGCACCACCTGTTTACCCAGGGTGCTGGTGGCAAAGGTTTCGAGCTGATCCACCACTTCAGGGTTGGTATCCGGTGTGGGAATCAACTCCATCAGGCTCATGTAACGGGGGGGGTTGAAGAAATGCACCCCGCAAAAACGCGCTCGCAGGGCCGCAGGCAAAGCGGCCGACAAGGTGGTGAGGGACAGGCCGGAAGTATTGGAGGCCAACAGGGTATGTTCGGCAATGAAGGGGGCAATGCGCTGGTACAGGGCTGTTTTCCAATCCAGGCGTTCGGCAATGGCCTCGATGATCAGATCACACTGGGCGAGTTCTGGCAGATGATCCTCATAATTTTTGGCCTGAATGGCCTCCACGCGCGCGGCAAGGGCCAACGGGGCCGGTTTGATTTTTGCCAGATGCTCCAGCGCACGGCGCGTGATGGCATCGTGCGCATCCTGTCCTGGCAAATCGAACAGGAGTACGGGAACATTCAGATTGGCCAGATGGGCTGCAATTTGCGCTCCCATGACCCCTGCGCCCAAAACGGCCACCTTGCGAATGATGAATCGACTCATGTTAAGAACTCCCTTGAATGCTTTGCCGTTTTTGTTCATTTGTGATGACTGCACCAGAGTGCTCGATGATTTTACTCTTTCTGCGTGAGCAGATGTTATTCCGATCCAGCAAAGACAAGCACCAGGAGGGCCTGTCTCGTGGCGGAGAGTATGGGCTGCAGTTTTTGATAGATAAAGTCTATCAAATGGATCAAATCAATCAATTGGATTGTATGGCCTTCTCTGGTTATAGTGATCTTACCCGATCGACAGATGGGATCGATCATTCACTCAAGGAGATTGTCATGCTGAAAAATCACGAAGGTAAACCCGTTCCTCAAGTAACGTTTCGCATCCGGGAAGGTAACGACTGGGCAAGCCTCAGTACCGACGAATTGTTCAAGAACAAGACCGTCGTGGTATTTTCATTGCCCGGAGCCTTTACCCCCACCTGTTCTTCCACCCACCTGCCACGGTACAACGAGCTGGCCCCGGCCTTTATCGCCAACGGGGTTGATCAAATCCTCTGTATCTCGGTCAATGATCCTTTCGTCATGAACGAATGGGCTAAAGATCAGGAGGCCGATCAAATCCGCCTCATTCCCGACGGTAATGGCGCCTTCACAGAGGGCATGAATATGCTGGTGGATAAATCGGATCTGGGTTTTGGCAAGCGCTCCTGGCGCTACTCCATGTTGGTCAAGAATGGCATAGTGGTCAAGCAATTCATCGAACCCGAAGTGCCGGGCGATCCGTTTGAGGTGTCCGACGCCGATACGATGCTGGCCTATATCAATCCGCAGGCGGCCAAGCCCGATCAAGTGGCAGTGCTGACCCGCGACGGCTGTCCCCACTGTGCACGTGCCAAGGCCCTGCTCAGTGCTCACGGCTTCGCCTATACCGAGATCCCCCTCGCGCACCAGCAACGGAGTCGGGTTTTAGGTGCCATCACCGGACGGGGAACGGTTCCTCAAGTGTTCATCAATGGCACCCACATCGGTGGGGCTGACGAACTGGAACGCTGGCTCGAAGGCCATCAAGTCACTGCGGTGATCGGGGCACTCTGAGCCGTTGCAAACGTCCGTAATTTCAGGAGAACCCCATATGCGTCATTTACACGTGCAACAGGTGGTCATCGGGGCCGGCACGGCTGGACTGGCGGCCTATCGCGCCATAGAGGCCAGCGGTCAATCCGTGGTGCTGATCGAAGGGGGGGTGCATGGAACGACCTGTGCACGCGTGGGCTGCATGCCCAGCAAACTGCTGATTGCCGCTGCCGAGGCCGCCCATGGGGTAACCCGGTGGGCATCCTTTGGTCTGCATCTGGAAGGTCATTTGCAGGTGGACGGAGTCGCTGTCATGGCCCGGGTCCAGCGGGAACGGGATCGTTTCGTGGGTTTCGTGCTGGAGGGAGTTGAGCGTATTCCGAGCCAGAAACGCTTGACGGGTCATGCACGCTTCATTGCGCCGGGACAATTGCTCGTGGATGACCATACCCAAGTAGATTTTCAAACCGCTGTCATTGCCACCGGTTCGAGCGCGCAGATTCCCGATTTTCTTCATCCCTTTCGGGATCGGGTGGTGATCAATGATGATATCTTCGCATGGACCGATCTACCTCGCTCGGTGGCGGTGTTTGGCACCGGAGTGATTGGCCTGGAACTGGGTCAAGCGCTGCATCGCTTGGGGGTGCAAGTGCATCTGTTTGGACGCGGGGGCCGGATCGGTCCCTTGACCGACCCGCTCTTGAAAGCCGAAGCCCAGGCGTGTTTGGCTGCAGAACTCCCACTCATTCACGATCCTCGAGGGTTGAGGCTGTCTCGTCACGGCCAGGGTGTGCGCATCGAATGGCACCAGACTGCGCTTCCAGAAGACCCTCGTTCCAGTGAGGGCGCCCTGAAATCCATCGAGGTGGAATGGATCGTTGCGGCAACCGGGCGGCGTCCCAACCTGCAGGCGCTAGGGCTGGAAAAATTGGGGCTTGCCCTGGATTCCCAGGGGGTACCCGAATTCGATCGCAACACCATGCAATGCGGCACGCACCCCATCTTCATTGCGGGAGACGCCAATCAGGATCTGCCCTTGCTGCACGAGGCGGCCGACGAAGGACGCATTGCCGGAGAAAATGCCGCAAGCTATCCCTTGGTCACACCGGGTTTGCGCCGCTCTGCCCTGGCCATCGTGTTTTCCGACCCGCAAATTGCCACCGTGGGTACAACCTGGCAACACTGCCCGCATGAGTCCATGGTGACCGGACAGGTGTCCTTTGCCGACCAGGGGCGCAGCCGGGTCATGCTGCGCCATCACGGCCGGCTTCACGTTTATGCCGCACGCAGTGACGGTCGATTTCTAGGGGCGGAAATGATTGGACCAGAAGCCGAGCATCTGGGCCATTTGTTGGCATGGGCCCATCAACTTCAGCTGACGGTCCCCCAGATGCTCGAGCTGCCGTTTTATCACCCGGTGGTGGAAGAAGGACTGCGCACGGCTCTACGAGATGCCGCAAGCCAGTTGAGGCTGCACAAAAGACCCGAATATCCCCGGCAACCCATGGCTCTTTCAGTGAGCGGGTGATTCCTGCATGGGTCCATTCATGGACCCATGCATTGACATTCCTTCGGGCATGGCGCCCTGCCCCGATGGGGATAGCACGCTGCGCACTGGAAGTGTCAGCGCGAGGGTCCCGGCCTTTTCAAAAACCAGTTGAACGGGTATTTGCTCTCCCTCTTTCAGGGGATGCTTCAGGCCTTGCAACATGAGATGGATACCGCCGGGTTTCATGTCCAGTTGACCACCAGCCGGCACTGGCAGACGGGACTCCCGCTGCATGTGGGCCATTCCCTGTTGCATGTGGCTGGAATGCAGGTCGACGGATGCGGCCACGGGACTATGGGCAGCGATGAGATAATCATCGGTTGCACCCCGGTTGTGAATGTGGATATATGCAGCCCCCACGGTCTGACCGGGCATGCTGGCCCGCACATAAGAACCGGAAAACACAAATGAGTCCTGGCGATTTGAGTCCGCCATGAGGGTCATGGCAAAACATCCAAGCAGGGCCGCCAACAGGATCTGAAAAGGTCGGGATAGCATGTGGGTTACCTCTAAAATCATAAGCGCGTTAGCGGATGGATTGTTTTTTATACGGGGGGTATCAAGGCTGGGTGAGCAAGGGGGTCACGACACGCTCCAGCGCGGTCTCGTCCAGGCCGTCGTCGCCTCCATCCCAGCTATCCTGACGCAATACCCCATGGCGGTCAATGACAAAGGTGAGAGGAATCCGCCAGATGCGCCCAAAGGATTTGAAGTCGGAGTTCTGGTACCAGGCTACAGGGTAACTATATTTTGTCGCCATCTGTTGCATCCTGGGCAGG
>DAIDKJ010000105.1 GCA_027450105.1 Ferrovum sp. | reverse complement strand
CAATGCCCTCATAGAGCAGTGCACCGGAGAGGTCCTCATGGGCCTGCCACACCCCGATGCTGCCCACTTCACCACCGGGCGTGCAATAAAACTCACTGGCGGCAGACCCGATCCAGTAGGCGGCGGAAGCCGCGAGACTATTGGCCACGGCAATGACGGGCTTCCGTCCCCGAGCCGCCAGAATCTGGGTGGCCAGTTCTTCCACCCCATAGACGCCCCCACCGGGAGAATCGATGTCGATCAGGATCTGTTCCACCGCAGGATCGGCCAGGGCGTCACCGAGGGCCGCTGCAAAGATCTGGGTGGAACAACTGCCCGGGCCGCTCAAGGCATCCACCATGTTGCCGCGCTGGGTGATGATCCCATAGAGGGGAAGCACGGCAATCTGGCCGCCGCCTGCAGCACCATTCGCTTGCTGGCGGAGGACGCGCACCGATTGATCGGCGGCAATACGCTGGCGTGTGCCCTCGGGAATGTCTCCTCCCGCCTGCCAGCGGCGCAGGATCCCGGCCATGACATTCATGGTTTCCGGCATCAAGGCCCAGGGGGTGCTCATGCATTGGGCCAGCAGTAGCGATCGTTTCATGTCAGTTGTCCTGTCAGGGCCAAATGGGTCAGTCGTTCACGAGCCAGAATTTCCAGATCTGCAAGCTCATGATCAGGATTCGCGGCCAGATCGATCTGGCGGGCGCAGTATTCGGTGGCCACCTCAGAGGGCAACGTCATGACCGAGGCCACAAAGCCGGCGTGCTTGCCATACACTTCCAGCAGCGCGCCATCCCTGTCGGCACTGCCGCGCGCCTTGGCGATCAATTCCATCTCCCGGCGCGCCACCCGTTCAGCCGCAGCAACCGCGAGCGCATTCAAACGCCCGTTGGAGGGCGGTGTGAGGGTCGGCGTTGCTGACCCGGTGTCATCCCCTTCCTCGGCCATGTTCAGCGGCCGCAGGGGCCGATCAAGCCCCGGCAGGGGATTGAGGTTTTCGCTCAGGCGCGCTTCATTGCGGGTGAGCCAGCCGCCGTTGATGCCGGCGTTGTAATACTGGGCACGCGCCTGGGAATCCCCACGCAGCAACTGGGAAAACAGGAACTCGGCCTCCAGCCCTTCGTCGTCGAGGAGCAGTTCCGCCTCGATGGAGGCTTCCCAGCGCTCCGCCATGGGACCCAGGCACTCCTGCACGAACTCCTGCGCCTGCTGCTCAATGTTGTTGTTGGTGGACCGGTCTAGGTCGCCAATTTTATGCGGCGGCACCCCGAACCAGCGTGCGATGTCGTTCACATGGAACTTGCGGGTTTCCAGAAACTGGGCGTCCTCGTTGGTCAACCCCAGCTGGTGATACTTCATCCCGAACTCGAATACCGCGATCTTGCCCCGGTTCGCCCCGGTCTGTGATTCCTGCAGGGACTCCCGGAATTGCTCCCGGGCCATCTTGTCCTTGAAGGAACCCGGGTATTCGATATAACCGGAGAGAGGCTTGGCATCATTGGCAAAGAAGCGGGAGCCATAATCCTGCGCAGCCAGGGCCCCGCCGATGCCGTTGCGGGCAAGGGCAATCGGACTCAAGCCGATGATGCCGTCCGAGGAGAGTCCCCGCAGGTGCCAGATCTGGCCCCGCGGGTAAATCTGTTCCGTGCCGGTGAGGGTGGTGTACTTGTAACGATAATCCCCGTTGGACAACAGATCGATGGTGACCCGATCCGGATGCAGGGGAATCAGTGCGGTGATCTTGCCTTGCCGATTCGCCACGATCTGGTTGAAAGCGTTGCCCCGCAACACCAGGTGACCCGCCATCATCTCGCGCCACTCGAAGGCGTTCTGGTAGGCGTTGGGACGGCGGGCGAGCAGCTGGTACACGGGATGATCCGTCACCCGCTTTTTGCCCCCATCCCGGCGCGTGCGATAGAGCACGAAGGGCAGGCTCGCAAACTGGCTCGCGATAATGCGCACGCAGGCAAATACGGCCGAGAGCTGCAGGGCATTGTCCGCGGTGACCCGCATCCCCGCCGTGGTATGCACGCCCACCGGCTCGAACCAGAAATTGCCCCAGGGCGAGCGGTCGCTGCCGGACGCACGAAAACGGTCAAAAAGATTTAATAAACCCATGGGGATATCTGTGTAAACATAAAAACTCCTGAAACCCCGAAACCCCACTGACCCACAGAGGAAACCTCCCAATGAATAATCCCGTCGCCTGGTTTGAAATTTATGTCGAGGATCTGGTGCGTGCGACCGGGTTCTACCAGACCGTTTTAGGCATCACCCTGACACATCTGGACTCTCCAACACCCTACATGCAAATGATGGCCTTTCCCGCTGACCATGACACTTATGGAGCCACCGGCGCTTTGGTCGAGATGGAGGGCTTCTCACCGCGCGGCAGTAGCACCCTGGTGTACTTTCATTGCGAAGATTGCGCCGTCGAAGAAAGCCGGGTCATCGAGGCGGGTGGCAAAATAAAGAGCAAAAAAATGTCCATTGCCCCCCATGGATTTATCTCTCATGTTTATGATTCGGAGGGAAACCTGATTGGCCTGCACTCCAGATAAGGATGGCCTTGCCCGGCGGCTGACTCAGAGCACCATGAGTTCGTAGCTGGCATCGATGAGGGGGGTTTTGTCATCCGCCGGGGCCATCACCCGGCCCAGGGCCATGATGAGCGCCACCACCCCATCGATCTTGTTTTCTTCGCGCTCCTTCCTGGGATAGATGTTGTCCTTCTGGTCCCGGTGGCAGACCACGTTGGAGACCATCCAGGCCAAAATCGGGTCGCCGTTGTGAATGAAGCGTTTTTGCAGCACCAGGGCCTCCAGTTCTTTCATGGGTTCCGAGAAGTTGAGCACCGTGGGGCGCATTTCCACCATGGGAAGTCCCTCGGCCAGCATGTGACTGGAGAGTTGCGTCGCCTGAAAGGGATCGAAAGGCACCTCCACGATCTGGAACCGGCTGGCATCCGCGATCAATTCCGCCTCGATCTGGTCGAAGTCCGTGACGTTTCCTGGCGTGAGGGTGAGTAGTCCCTGCCGCGCCCACCCGGAATACTGGCTGTTGCGCCCATCCTCGGCCGCAGACTCCGGCAGGTAGTAGCTCAGGAAGGCGTAGTACTTGCCATCGCGCCGGAACAGTTTGGCCTTGGCCGCAATATCCACCTTGGAGGCCAAGTCGAGCGCGATGTAACACTCCTCACCGGCGAAATCGTCCTCGGTGATGGCGGGATCCGCGCAGGCCTCCCACGCCCGCATATCCATCCAGGCGGTGTCGGCGTTGACCCATTCGTTCAGATGCTTGGTCTTGAAGTTGTTGATGGCGCTTGGCATCTGCATGGCCTTGGCCTGCAGGGGCAGGAGCACCTCGGAGCGCACCGAAATACCCCAGTTGGGGTTGGCCTTGATCAGGGCTTCCTCGGTGGTCCAGTCATCCGTGTCATCCAGCCCATAGATGATCCCGAATTGGGAGTCATCCTCGAACAGCCCTTCGAGCAGTTTGGTGACGAAGGTGCGAGCCTCATAACAGATCCCGGCCCGGTTCGATCCGGCGGTGGTGATGACCCACAGCAACGAGTTGTCGCGCTTGCCGGTGCCGGTTTCCACCACGTCATAGACGGTGCGGGTTTTATGAGCGTGCAGTTCATCCACGCAGCCGAAATGGATGTTCAGACCATCCAGGGTGGACCCCTCAGCGGAGAGGGCTTCAAACTTGGAGCCACTGGCCAGCACATGCATGTTATGCGCACCCACTGCGACACCGAACCGGCTTCGAAATCCCGGACTCTTACGCGCCATGGTCTGAGCATCCCCAAACACGATGCGGGCCTGGTCGCGCGTCGTGGCCAGCGAATACACCTCGGCACCCCCTTCACCATCGGCGGCCAGCATATAAAGCCCCACCGCTGAGGACAAAGTGGACTTGGCATTGCCCCGCGGCACCTCGATGTAGGAGCGCCGAAAGCGCCGCTTCCCATCGGGTTTGACCCAACCAAACACCGTGGTCAGGATGAACACCTGCCAGGGTTCCAGGTGAATCAACTCCCCAGCGAGCGGCCCCTTCACATGCTGGAGGCGCTCAATGAAGGCACACAGATTGTCCGCTGGGTAAAAGGACCGGCCCTCACGGTCAATCAGCTTTGGATTGAAGCGGTATGGGCTGCTTTTACCCTTGAACCGTGCCAGATCATTGAGCTGGCGCTGGCAAGCCAGCCGTACCCATTTGTTGGCCTGGATATCCCCGGCCACAACCGCTTCGGCATAGTGTCGGGCCACCGTGATATATTGATCCGACATCTTTAACAGTCTTTCGAAGCAGTATTGTCAATAAAGTTGACCCGTGGGGGAGACCATGGCGCCACGTTCGATCGGCATGGGTTTGTTCGCTTTGATAGTCGTGACCTGCACCGCAGGTTGTGCAACTACGGAGGGTCCTATGACACGCAACTACCAACAACCACACTCTGTGAGTGGCGATCCTGGAAACAAAGGCTACAAATTCGCAGAAGCTAGCCAATTTATCGAATTTTGCGTCGAATTGGATAGCCAGGATGATCGACTGACTTCACCACAGGATCCGCGCTACGTTCCAAAAATCGACCCAACCTACTGGAATCCTGATCCCATCTACGATAGCCGCAAAGCAGTGGCAGTGGACGTCATGAGTTTTAAAAACACCGGTGAAACCGAAAGCAATAAAGGTTGGGAAAAACTCTATGAGGACATTCTTGAGCGGGCCTCGAAAAATCCGCCATCAGAATGGACCGTGAAGGCACTGTCCAATGACCCCAGATATAACGGTTTTGGCCCCTACCAGTCTGCTTGGCTTTTGTACGAAGGGCAGAATGGAAACAAAGGATCGAAGTCCTACGCTATCGCGATACGCGGCACCGTGTTTTCAGCCAAACCGAGCGTCGTCGAGGATGCTTTGTTTCACCCTGTTTTTGCAAAGCAGTTTCTGAGCCCGGTGGTGTCGTTTGCAAATTTCGACGATGCCTCGTTACACACGGGTTTTGCCCACGCAACCTTCTCTCTTCTGCTCGATGACCGTTATGG
>DAIDKJ010000104.1 GCA_027450105.1 Ferrovum sp. | reverse complement strand
AAACAGCGCATCGATAATGGTCATGGCAATTTCGTCTATCTCAAGCGGCAGGTTCCCGCAGCCGTGGCGCAGCAGGTGATGGCTCTCAGAATTCCCGGATTGTTCGAGCAGCATGGCTATCACCGGGGCTATCCCAAAGGAGAGGAAACGGCGCATCTGGTGGGTTTTACCGACGCGGACGATCGCGGTCAGGAAGGCGTCGAACTGGCCTATCAAGCACAGCTGGCCGGGCAGTCGGGAGCACGGCGCGTTATCAAGGACCGTGCAGGTCACGTGATTGACGAAGTGGAAGATATTCGGGCCCCGCATCCGGGGCGCGACATCACCCTGAGCGTGGATGCCCGTGCGCAGCACCTGGCCTATCGTGAACTGCGCAACGCCATCGTGCAGCATCAGGCCAAGGCGGGTGCTGTGGTGATTCTGGATACTCAGACCGGAGAAATATTGGCCCTGGCCAACTATCCCGATTACGACCCCAACAATCGCGATCATTTGTCGGGCGCTCAGTTACGCAATCGTGCCATCACCGATACCTTCGAGCCGGGTTCCACCATGAAGCCTTTCACGATTGCCACGGCGCTGGAATCGGGCAAGGTCACCCCCACCACGGTCATTCCCACCGGTAATGGGCAGATGAGCATTGGTCCGGCCTTGATTCGCGATACCCATCCGGCAGCGGCTCTCACAGTGGCGCAGGTCATCCAGCATTCCAGCAATGTGGGGGCTGCCCATATTGCCCTGTCCTTGCCCCCCGAATCCATGTGGAACATGTTTACTGACGTGGGCTTTGGCCAGGCCCCAAAACTGGGGTTTCCGGGAGAGGCTGGGGGCCGGGTGCGGCCCTTTCGTACCTGGCGTCCCATCGAGCAGGCCACCATGGCCTATGGAAACGGAATTTCGGTGAGCCTGATCCAGTTGGCACGGGCCTATACCATTTTTGCCGATGATGGGATGTTGCGACCCTTGAGTCTGATGCGAGTGACCAAACCGCAACCGGGGCGGCGTGTCATCTCCAGTAAAACTGCCCACGAAGTGACGGATATGCTGGAGCTGGTGGTGAGCCCCGAGGGTACGGCCCCCCAAGCCCAGGTGAAGGGCTATCGTGTGGCCGGCAAAACCGGCACTGCCCATAAGGTGGTGGGTGGACGTTACGCCAATCGTTACGTGGCCTCTTTTGTGGGCTTTGCCCCCGCATCGGCACCCCGCCTGCTGATTGCGGTGATGATCGATGAACCCAGTGGCAGCGCTTATTACGGGGGGCAGGTGGCAGCGCCGGTGTTTGCCAGTCTGATGGGAAACCTGTTGCAGTCCATGGGAGTGCCGCCGGATGATCCGGCCACCAGTGCCTTTGCGCAACCCATCGCACCCCTCAAGGCTGCGGGGCTCTAACCCATGCGTGAAGCGGCCCATTCCATCGCCGCCGCCCCTGGACGCGCTCCCGTGGTGGATGTGGCGGCCCTGCGCCAGTTGGGACTACCGCTCACCAGTTTGACGGCGGATAGCCGCCAGGTGCTGCCCGGGATGACCTTTGCAGCCTATCCTGGGGAAGCCCGCGATGGGCGTCATTTCATTCCCCAGGCCATCGAGGCGGGCGCTGCAGCTATTCTGTGGGAAAAGGAAGGCTTTTGCTGGAATGAGAATTGGTCTGTGGCCCAGCAGGGAATCGCACGCTTGCGTGGTCAGATCAGCGCCATTGCCGGTGCCGTGTATGGGCATCCTTCACATCAGTTACAGGTGGTGGGGATCACCGGTACCAATGGCAAGACCAGCTGCAGTCATTGGCTGGCCGCGCTGCTCCAGTTTGCCCTGCAAGATCGGGCCCCGGGTGCGCCAAGCGCCGCGGACGTGGCAACGGATGTAACGCCCCATCACTCCCAGGGGGCCTGCGTGGTAGTGGGAACGCTGGGCAATGGGTTTTTAGGTCGTTTAGAACCCACGGCCAATACCACGCCCGATGCCATCGTGCTGCAGCAGGCTCTGGCGCGCTATGTGGCCAGTGGCGCACGGTATTGTGCCATGGAGGTGTCCTCCCACGCGCTAGAGCAGGAACGGGTATCCGGGATTCGCTTTAGCGGAGCGGTTTTGACCAATCTGACGCGCGATCATCTGGATTACCACGGTTCCTTGGAGGCCTATGCGGCCGCCAAAACCCTGCTCTTTCAGGCAGCCAATCTGGAATTTGCCGTGCTCAATCTGGATGACGCCTTAGGGCAGTCGTTGGTGGGACGCTTGCAAGCCGGGCGCCCAGAGGGCCGCTCTGCCTTGGAACAGCCCGTACGTCTCATCGGGTATACCCAGCAAGGGCGAGCCATTCCCCCCGGAGTGCTGGGGCTGAGTGCAGAGCAGGTGGCAACTCCGGTGACCGGCGCGCAATTCGTGCTACGCAGCGCCTGGGGAGAGGCTGCCATTCAAACGGCTCTGGTGGGGCCCTTTAACATCGCCAATGTGCTGGCAGTGCTCGGGGCCGCTCTGGCTCTGGGATTTCCCTTGTCGACCTTGGCGCGCGGGGTCGCTGGGTTGCAAGCGCCACCAGGGCGTCTGGAGCGCTGGGGCGGGCAGGATCGCCCCTGGGTGGTGGTGGATTATGCGCACACGCCCGATGCCCTGGAGCAAGTGCTGCAAACCCTGCGAGCAGGGTTGCCGCCACGGGGCCAATTATGGTGCGTGTTCGGTTGTGGTGGCAATCGGGATCCGGGCAAGCGTCCCTTGATGGGTCGCCTGGCGGGGCATCTGGCGGATCATGTGGTGCTGACCAGCGATAACCCGCGGGAGGAATCCCCCGAAGAGATTCTCGACCAGGTGGCGGCAGGAATGAATGCTCCTTACACGCGCATCGTGGAACGCGCTCAAGCGATCCGCTTTGCCTTGCAAAAAGCCGGCCCGGCAGATGTGGTCTTGATTGCCGGCAAGGGTCACGAAACCACCCAGGAGATCGCGGGGCGCTCATTGCCCTTCAGCGATCGCGCCGTGGTGCAGGAATGGATGCAGGGAAGTCGGACATGATCTTGAGCGGGCAACGAGGGTATCCGCTCCAGAGGATTGCTGGCGTCCCGGGGCTTTTATGTCAGTTGCAGCGCAACAGGGTTGTGGGGTCTGGGCGGCTGGGTGATCGCGCAGGCAGGGGTTGGCCATGTTTACAGGGAGTTGGCAATGGACACATGTGAAGCACACCACGTCAGGAGCGAAAACCAGATGATGACCTTGGACCAGGCGCGTCAGTGGTTGGGTTTGGAAACCACTGGTCGTACTCAGGCCGTGCTGCGTGTTTGCACCGATTCGCGACAGGTGCGCACGGGGGATTTGTTCGTGGCCTTGCGCGGGCAACGCTTCGACGGGCATGACTACGTGGCTAGTGCGTTGGCTGCTGGTGCCGTGGGGGCCGTGGTGGATCATGTGCCCAAACAGCATTTTGAATTGCTGGACCGTTTGCTGCTGGTGCATTCCACCGATCAGGCCCTGAGCACCCTGGCCCGCTCCTGGCGCCTGGCGATTGCCCCCACGGTGCTGGCCGTGACGGGTAGTAACGGCAAGACCACGGTCAAGGAAATGCTCACTGCCATCGTCTCGGCGCATGTGACCCGCAATGGCGCAGATCCGGCGCAACAGGTTCTGGCCACCGAAGGTAATCTCAATAACACCCTGGGCCTGCCCATGACGTTGCTGCGCTTGCGTCCCGGGCATCGCTGGGCAGTGGTGGAAATGGGCATGAATCATGCCGGGGAGATTGCGCAGATGACCCGGGTAGCCCTGCCGCAGGTGGCCCTGGTCAATAATGTGCAGCGGGCCCATGTGGGGTTGCTGGGTACAGTGGAAGGCGTGGCGCGGGCCAAGGCGGAAATTTTTGAAGGGCTGCTTTCGGGTGGGGTGGCGGTGCTGCCTGCGGCCTGTGCACAAAAGCAGATCCTGTTGCAGGCAGCGCAGGGCCATGATCTGGTGGAGTTCCTTCTCCTGACTCCCGAAGCCGATTCGGCAACCGAACGCACGGGTGACCCAGCCTCTGGCGCAAATCCAGTGGCCGACACGGCACAAGACCACAGCGGGGCATTCTCGCCGGCAGCCCAGATGGAGGTGCAGGGCAAGGTGTGGGGCCAGAGTCTGGCCAATACCGTCACAGAAAACCGGCTGCGCATCGGCCTGCCAGAGGGAACTGGGGAGGTCAGCTTGAAAGTATTGGGTCGACATAATCAGGTCAACGCACTGGCTGCCAGTGCCGTGGCCTGGGCGGCAGGCATCGATCTGGCATCGATTATCCAGGGGTTGGAGTCCTACACCGGTATCAAGGGTCGCCTGCAGCTCAACCTGACGGCAAACGGTGCCTGTGTTCTGGATGATACCTACAATGCCAACCCGGATTCGGTGATGGCGGCCATCGATGTATTGGCAGAGCATCCGGGGCGGCGCGTGCTGGTATTGGGCGACTTGGGCGAACTGGGTCATGCCGCGCACCAACTGCATGCCGAGTTGGGTCAGTATGCCCGCCAGGCTGGTATTGACGAATGCCTCACCTTGGGCGAGCTCAGCAGCGAAACCAGTCGGGTGTTTGGCCCCGGAGCGCAGCACTTTACGTCGCAAGTGGCTCTGGTGCAAAGTCTGCGGGAGCGCATGAATGTCCGTATGGTAGTGCTGGTGAAGGGTTCGCGTTTCATGCAGATGGAGCGCGTGGTGCAGGAATTACTGGCATGATCGAGCGCTGCCTCCAAACCACGCGCTGCTGCCAAAGACCGGAAGGGCCTGCCGCAGGGGCCCTGGGACACTGCGACTGCGTGGCCGGGAGTACCCCATGCTGGTGATGCTGTTCCATTGGCTGGCACAGGGCGTACGAGGCTTTCATGTCTTCGAATACATCACCTTGCGTGCTGTGCTGGCCATGCTCTCGTCGCTGACCATTTCCTTTCTGGTGGGCCCCTCCATGATTCGCAAACTCACGGCCTACAAAATTGGCCAGGCGGTGCGCGAGGATGGACCGCAAAGTCATCTGGTCAAGAGTGGAACGCCCACCATGGGCGGCGCCCTGATTCTGGTGGCCATTACCGTGACCACCATACTGTGGGCGGATCTGTCCAACCGGT
>DAIDKJ010000103.1 GCA_027450105.1 Ferrovum sp. | reverse complement strand
AGGGAGGAATGGGGAGACCCTATAGAGCATCTTGATACTGGAGCCAGCAGGCTGGAGCCGTGACTTTGTAGACTAACGTGGGAAGCGCTAAAGCTATTGGACAGGGTGGCACCTGTCTAGGCCATGCGTGGGAGACCTGGCAAGTAGTGTCAGACCGGAATGATCGGTTGGGATCAGGTTTTATGGACAGACTCGCTGGATGTTCATGAATCGAAAGCCGGGGGCAGTCAAAACTGTGTGAGGAAGGCCCGTGACAGGGCGGCGTTGGATAAGGACATGGGGTGTGGCAGCCTCATGAAGACCGGGTGGCACCGGTGGCTGTAATCCAAAGGCGATGGATGGGGATAGCGTTCTTCATGAACGCTGTTGAGTAATAACCCCTATGTGGCTCGTTATGACCGTGACGCTCCGATAGCAAGGAGGGTGGATTGGCAATCCACAGATGTCACAGCAACCCAACAACCATCTCCCGACTATCGGAGCAATGGGGATGTGACCACGACCAGAAGGTGGCTGGTCAGGGATAAGCCGTAGGCCCTGATTGGATGCGTTGATGACCGTTCGGCCTTTGGGACGATCATTGAAGTGGGGCTTTCAAGCCTCCAGGTAGGGGACTCGTCAGAGTCCATCATGGTGATGGGTTTTGCCCATTGCCGGCAGCACAGCCGCCCTCCTTCGTGGGGGCGGTTTTTTTATGGGTGCGACGCGGCATGGGCGCTCCCCGCGGTCGGCGCGGGGCCCCTAAGAGCCGCGCCCGATATGCCGCTGATCCACCACCGTGCGACTCGCGCCTATTTCACCAGCGGGGCAGCGCTCGGGGCTCGGGGCACCTCGCCCTGGCGGCAGAGCCGCCATCGCTGACCGGCATCTGTCACCGGGTTGGTCTCTGGAAAAAGCAGCGGAAATTCCCGGCACAAAAAAATTTCTGGAAAAACTTCCAGATTATGTCCACTTGCAACGTCTCGTAGCGCCATATACCGATGAACGGGGCCGTAAGGCCACGATGACCGGATTATGGACGCCTTGGTGGGTGGAAAAAGCCGAACGCCTTGAACAGCAGGGCGTTGGGCTTTTTCCACCCAAGAGGGCTCGCCATGAACAAATCCCCCACCGATCGTCCGATCATTCTGCAAAATCAGGCTGGTGTGCTGCAACAGATTCTGGATTATGTCCAGCATGGATACGACCAGTATGTCTCAGGGATACTTCCCCTGGATAAACTGGAAGGATTCGTTCGCAAGATGACCCTCAAGTATCCCATTTGGCATGACAAGCATGCACGTTCACGGCGCAAACGCGCCGGCCTTGGGAATGTCGTGATGATCCTGTACCAGAAGGACGCCGAGGTGTACTGGTGGATGCTGGTGCAACGGGGGGATTGCATGGACGCCATGCATGAGCGACTGGTGCCAACCGAACAGATGGTGGTGTTTGGCTGTCGTCTGACGCAGATGACACGAAAGACCCAAAACAAGCCTGCGCGGACATGGGGCATGACCCATGAGCGCTATGAATACTGGCGGCAGACCATTATCGATGCGGTGCGCTCCAGGGAGCCTTACAGGATGTTGGGCGTGTTGGTCGAACTTTACAAGACACCGGGCTTCCACGGTTGCCGGGTACAAGTCGGCAAGTTGGCCACGTTGTATCGCGGTGAGGTCAAACGCGCGAGTTTGACGAAGATTGCCCCACAGCCGCCCACGCGGTTGGGTTATGTGCGGCGCTTGCCCCTCCAATGCCAGAGTGTGCGGCAGGTCATTAGGCGACAACGCCACACTGCTCGCCTTTCCGGCACGGTTCACCCCTGACGCAGGGGCATTCGAATAACCGCGTCATTCCCTTCACCCCCGGCAACGGGGGTTCTTTTTGTTCATCCTGGCGTTCAATACGGACACCAGAACAGACGTTAGCGTCACATTCAAAGATATTGATCACATTTCGACGCATATTTGCTACACTGACCACAAGCAACCGAAGGGAGTGAATCATGACCATTGAACCTGCCTTATTCGGCACTGTCATCATGATCGGCGGCGTGACAGGCCTTTATATCTATTTGCGAAACGTCACGGCCCGTCACAAGCGAGAACGCCAGCGTGTTGGCTGTAGTTACAAAGCCTGTCCGCACAGGATGAACCAGCCACCTGACGACTGAACTGCTGCAAACCATCGGGCCCCGGATCACCGGGGCCCTTATACTCATGCCCTATGCAAGGGAATCCGTGCCTGAATCCAGGCTTCCACATCGGATTCAAGCCAGCCGACGGCCCGCAGCCCCAGCTTCAACCGCTGCGGAAACAGTCCGGCCTTCATCAACTCATACAACCTCGAACGGGATACGCCCGTGCGTCTCACCACTTCCTTGAGACGCACGATGCGAACGCTCTTGACCACCCCGGAATTTACCGGTCCCACCCCACCGTCTTGCCACATAACCACCTCCCATGCCATTCATGAATGCAGCCAACATGGCTCATTCGGAGTGGTATGGCGTTTCATGAGGGCGTAATTTGGGAGTGACGCTTAACACCCGAAGCAACTCGGCACATTGGTTAAGGCTGTACCATAGCAAGGACCGCACCGGGCTGGTCGAGAACCTATGTCCATGGTTGACGAACGCCATACATCAATGTCCGCCATAACCACTCCATGGGGCCAAAACGAAAGCGTTTGAGCCACCATCGGCTGAAAATAATCTGCGCGGCATAGACTCCCAGTCCGAGCACCATCGCATGCGCGGCGCTCATTCGGTCGAAGTACCCCAGTCCATATCCGAAGAATATCCAGCCAAAGATTACCGACTGCATCAGATAGTTGGTCAATGCCATGCGCCCAAGAGGCCCAAACAAACGAAGCAAGGAGCCAAGACGAGAAAAAGTCACCGCAGCAATCACCGTAGCCCCATAACCCAGCGAAAGCACGATGGGCCCCAGTAACATCAGTATGGAAATGAGAGGTGCCCATGAAAACCAAGGCGAAATGGGGTTTGGTGATTGAAGAAGCGACAGGGGTAAACCGAATACCAGACCCACCATGGCTACCCCAAGCAGCGTATGGCGGTGGCGCTGTGGATAGGCGAGCAGACCTGTCCGCCATGCAAGGGCCCCCAACAAGAACAGCGCTACGGTTCGAGGGGCTACGTAGCCATGCAACGGGAGCAAGTCCGGAATTTCCCCAAGGCTGAATTGGATGATTTGAGCGTAACTCCCCGAGGAATAAACGTTCGTTGCCGTGGCAACGTGTTGTCGAATCCATGCATCCGACGGCCAAATGTTGCCGGGCAGAACAAGTGGAAAAACGACAAAAATCCCCAGTGCCACCAACGAAACGACAGCGAGCGCCTTGTTGGGTAAATACAGAAATGGCAACGCAACCAGCCCCAGCAGGGCATATTCCGTCAGAATGTCGCCATTCCAGATGAGGCATAAATGGATCAATCCAACCCCCAAAAGCACCAGCAGACGACGAATCAACCATCGTAAACGAGAGGGGTTGCGCGCAAGACGCTCAAACTGGATGGCCAAGCCCACGCCAAACAGAAACGAGAACAATGCGAACGCTTTTGATTCCAAACCCACATTCACCAGCATTTTCACCACGTCATCCAGCGCCGAGTCAGGGCCTTGCGGCACCAGGAACTGTTGGAAGATTGAAACCCGAAAGCCCGTGATGAGATTAACGGTAAGAACCCCGAATAGCGCAAGACCACGCAATACATCAATAGCACCGATACTGCCCATGGGATCAACCGGCGCGCGACCTGTTTGCACCGGTTCAGTGGTCTGCTGCTGGCATTCTGATGGGGTGGGATGCAAGGGCCCTTTTCCTGAATCCAGCATACCCTGTGCCTTCAAGGCTGCGGGTTTTTCCGGGAGGATGAGTTTTCCACCAAGTTGGCTATTGCCATCGATGCAGCGTCCCCGTTCGCACGCAACCCCTGGATGACGCCGGCCTGATTTTGCGGCGGTTGGTTCTGGCTAACTTTCCATTTCCCGTACAGTCGGGTGATGTCGATTTCGATGCCGATTACCATGCCTATTAACTTCTCGACGAAGTCCGGTGGAGCATCCGACAACTGCCATGGTGTAGGAAATGCCCTCTCGTGGCTTCGCGTCAACTTTTCGAGATTGGTGCGAAGCCACACGGCATCATCCACAATGCGCAACGCGCCATAGGCATGGGCAACCGCATAATTCCAGGTTGGCACGACCTTGCCCGTTTCGGCTTTGGTGGGATACCAACCGGGTGTAATGTAAGTATCCGGGCCATGAAAGATCGCCAGAGTTTCCACCCCCTGGACGAGGTTGCTCCAGATTGGATTGGCACGGGCGACATGTCCTCGCAAGACGCCAAACGGTTCGACATCGGTCGAAAGTTCCAAAGGAATGTGGTTGGCGTTGAGCCCTTCAGACGTGAGCGTTACCAAGGTCGCCAAAGGTTTGGCACGGATCAGTTCGTGCAGAATATCGATGCTCGGTTCGTCAAAATGTTTGGGAATGTACATAAGTGGCATGATGCCACGGCACGGCTTCCTCGGCAACGATCAGGCAAAAGCGTCAGATCGGGATGCCAGGGCCGTTTCCAAACAGTGCTTAGGCTCGCAATTTCATGACCTGAGCCCCCTTCTTGAGTTTGTCCAGATAGTTGGCCCAGGTTTGCATCATGTCACGACGTTCCTTGATGAACTTGGTGCGGTTGTAGGCGGTTCCCAGTGCATCGGGGACGCGGTGGGCCAGTTGATGTTCGATGATTTCGGGTTGCATCTTGAGTTGTTCATGCAGCAGGGTGCGCGCCATGGCTCGGAACCCATGAGATGTCATCTGCTCGTTGGTGTATCCCATGCGACGCAGCGCCATGTTCAGGGTGTTGTTCGATATCGGTCGTCGCGTGGTGTGAGAACAGGGAAACAGTAGGTGCCCTCGACCTGTCAGGATATGCAGATCCCTCAATATTTCTATGGCTTGGCGACTTAACGGAACAAGGTGGGGTTCGCGCATCTTCATGCGTGGCCCTGGAATATTCCAGGCTCCCTCCTCCAGATCAAACTCCCGCCACTCGGCAAAGCGCAATTC
>DAIDKJ010000102.1 GCA_027450105.1 Ferrovum sp. | reverse complement strand
AGGTAGACGGCTGTTTTGCCACTTCCGGTAATTCCATGCAACAAGTGACAGTGAAATCTATCCACACGCTGTAAGACGCCCTGCAGGACCTGGCGTTGGTCTGCGTTGAGTAACAGTGGTGGTGTCTCGTTGGGAGGCTGCAAAGCAGGTGTTGCGGCACTGCGTCGCGGGGGCTTCCAGCCAGTGGTGCGTCGCAATCCAGGGGGTAAGGCATGGAGTACGGTGGAGCCCAACGGATAGTGATAATACACACTGCAAAATTTCAGCAGGGCTAAATCAGCAGATGAAAGCGCGGGTACATCACGCCACAGGGCTTCGATGGGGCGCAGCTGGGTTGGGGCACAACCGGGTTCGGTGGCGATAGCCCACACGATTCCAGTCTTGAGTCGAGTACCAAAGGGGACGAGCACCCGATAGCCTACATCCTGTTCCGTGGCCTGGGGCGCGTCATAGTCAAACAGACGCGGTACGGGAACGTCGAGAGCAACCTGGATGGTAGGCATGGAGAAGTTGTTAGGATCGGCTGGAGAATAGACCAGAAAGCTGGTGCTGACCGATGGATTGTGCCACAGCCTCCATGGAAGAAGAACGCGGGAACTGGAAGGACAACGCCGACCTGTGGATAACTCTGTTCATATCTTCAGATTGCCTTGAAAGTCAAGGGATGATTGCGGAGTATTGTGTTGCGCCGGGTACGGAGGCCCCAGTTAAAACCGTTAAAAATCAATTAGTTATCCGTACAAAAAACGGAACTTATTGATTTCTCAGGGATTGTTACTCAAAGGTTACCAATGTGCATAACCCTGAGGCAAGGATGCCTGAAAATTGAGCTGCGTCAAGTCGTTGGGCGACTGAACTGGTGTACTGCCTGAACCATGACCGCCACATTTTCGGGGTCCGTGAAGCGGGAAATTCCATGGCCCAGGTTGAATACATGGCCGCTGCCGGGACCATAGGCGGCCAGAATCCGACCCACTTCCTGTTCCACTGCTTCGGGGCTGCCAAAGAGCACCGCAGGGTCCATGTTACCCTGAAGGGCCACCTGAGCGCCCACACGGGTTCGAGCCTGGGCAATGTCAATGGTCCAATCCAGACCAATCGCATCATAGCCTGCGCTGGCAATGGCTTCCAGCCACAGTCCACCACCCTTGGTGAAGACGATGCTGGGCACGCGCCGGCCGGCAGCATGGCGCGTGAGCCCAGCCGCAATCCGCGCCAAATAGGCCAGAGAAAATTCCTGGTAGGCCGCCGCACTGAGGGTCCCGCCCCAAGTATCAAAGACCATGACCGCTTGTGCGCCGGCTTCGATTTGGGCATTCAGATACTGGATCACGGCCGTTGTGGTCACGTCCAGAATGCGATGCAGCAGATCTGGGCGCCGATAGAGCATGCCTTTGATATGGCGAAAGTCATCCGAACCTCCCCCTTCCACCATATAACAGGCCAAGGTGAAGGGGCTGCCGGAAAAACCGATCAGGGGGACGGCACCCGCCAGAGAGCGCTTGATCTGGGCGACCGCATCCAGCACATAACCCAGATGCTCGGTGGGGTCCGGTGCGGTCAGGTTACGGACTTCCCACTCATTACGCAGGGGACGCTCCAGCTTGGGACCTTCGCCTTCGGCAAAGTACAGACCCAGACCCATGGCATCGGGAATCGTCAGGATATCGGAGAACAAAATGGCGGCATCCAGGGGAAAACGCGCCAAAGGCTGCAAGGTAACTTCGGTGGCCAGATCGGGGTTTTTGCATAAATCGAGAAAACTGCCCGCTCGTGCCCGGGTCGTGTTGTACTCAGGCAAATAGCGTCCTGCCTGGCGCATGATCCAGACAGGGGTGTAGGGGGTGGGTTGGCGCAAGAGCGCTTTCAGAAACACGTCATTTTTGAGCATAAAACCCCTAGGATCTCGCTGGCTACAGGATTGATGGAAGGCCGTTAACGAGGCAGAACTGAATGTCCCATCAGGAACTCATCCACTGCTCGTGCGGCCTGACGTCCTTCGCGAATGGCCCAAACCACCAACGATTGGCCGCGGCGCATGTCTCCTGCGGCAAATACCTTGGGGACCGAGGTTTGATACTGTTCCGTATTGGCTTGAACGTTGCCTCGTCCATCGAGCGCAACGCCGAGTTGCTCGAGCAATCCGGCGTGAATCGGGTGCAGATAGCCCATGGCCAGCAGCACCAGATCGGCGGGAATCTCGAATTCCGACCCGGGGACCTCGTGCATGGTCATTTGTCCCTGGGCATTCTTCTTCCATTCCAAACGTACTGCAAGCAAAGACTCCAGTTTTCCGTGCGAACCACGAAAGGCTTTGGTGGCCACACTCCAGTCGCGGGTGCAACCTTCCTCCTGGGAAGAGGAGGTGCGCAACTTCATGGGATACTGGGGCCATACCAAGGATTTGTTTTCCCGCTCCGGAGGGCGGGGTAACAATTCAAACTGGGTAACGGAGCGCGCGCCCTGACGAATGGAAGTCCCTACGCAGTCCGAACCCGTATCGCCTCCCCCAATGACCACCACCTGTTTGCCCTCGGCCGAAATCTGGTCGATGACCGTATCGCCGGCGTTGCGCCGATTTTGCTGGGGCAAAAAGGACAGGGCAAAATGTACCCCGTGCAGTTCACGACCTGGAACGGCCAGATCACGGGGTTGTTCGGAGCCCCCGGTGAGCAATAAGGCGTCAAATTCCTGCAAGATTGTCGGGCCGTCCAAGTGCACACCCACATGGGTGTTTGGGCGAAATTCCACGCCTTCGGCACGCATTTGATCCATGCGTCGGTCGATCAAATGCTTTTCCATTTTGAAATCCGGGATGCCATATCGCATCAAACCACCGATACGGTCATTCTTTTCAAAGACCACCACCTGATGGCCTGCCCGCGCCAGCTGTTGCGCAGCAGCCAGACCGGCCGGTCCCGAACCCACCACGGCAACGCGTTTTCCAGTTTTGCGTGGTGCCGGCTGCGGGTGTATCCAACCTTCAGACCAGCCTTTGTCTACGATGGTATGCTCGATATTCTTGATGGTGACCGCATCGTTATTGATGTTGAGGACGCAGGCCGATTCGCAGGGCGCAGGACAGATGCGTCCGGTGAATTCAGGAAAATTGTTGGTGGAATGCAGCTTTTCCAGCGCTTCGCGCCATTGGCCGCGATAGGTCAAATCATTCCAGTCGGGAATGATGTTGTTTACCGGGCAGCCCGTCTGGCAGAAGGGAATACCGCAATCCATGCACCGCGCCCCTTGCTGGCTGATTTCTTGCAAAGAGAGATCCAGCGTGAATTCCCGATAGTGCTGGATGCGCTCGGTGGGCGGGGCCGAGGGAGGGTCCTGACGCAAAATTTCCATGAAGCCGGTGATCTTACCCATGTTTGATGCCCCTTTGCATTGCGTCCTGTTCCTGCTCTGCGGCCATTTCCATCAGAGCACGCCGGTATTCCATGGGCATGACCTTGACGAATTTGGGTAGATAGTCAGCCCAATGATCCAGGATCTGGCGGGCGCGTTGGCTATTGGTGTAGTGCAGATGTCGATTGATCAGGGACTTGAGCAGAACGCAGTCGCGCTCACCCAGATGATTGACCTTCACCCTGCCGTGACTATCCAGATTGCCTTGGGACTCTTCCGAAGCGCTGTCTTCGGAGGGGATAGGTTCCAGTTCCACCATGGCCAGGTTACAGCGTTGTTCAAAGTCACCGGCCACGTCCAAAACATAAGCCACACCGCCACTCATCCCGGCGGCAAAGTTGCGTCCGGCCTCACCCAGAACCACCACGGTACCGCCCGTCATGTATTCGCAGCCATGGTCTCCCAAACCCTCTACCACGGCCGTGGCACCCGAATTACGAACGGCAAAGCGTTCACCGGCCACGCCACTGAAATAGCATTCACCGGAAATCGCACCATATAAGACGGTGTTGCCCACGATGATGTTTTGCGCGGCTTCGATGGGACAATCGGACGGGGGATACACCACGATGCGTCCTCCCGAGAGCCCCTTGCCCACATAGTCGTTGGCCTCTCCCAATAGTTCCAGCGTAACCCCGTGGGCCAAAAAGGCACCAAAACTCTGGCCTGCCGTGCCTTGGGCGCGAATGACGATGGTGTCATCGGGTAAACCGGCATGCCCATGTAAACGAGCTACTTCTCCCGAAAGCATGCTGCCAACCGTGCGATGGACGTTACGCACGGCTACGTCAATCTGCACCGGTTGGCGTTGCTCCAGGGCGGGTTTGGCCTGCGCGATCAAGCGGTGATCCAGGGCTGTGTCCAGTCCGTGGTTCTGGCGCTCCTTCCAGGAACGGGCTACCTGAGAGGGCATGTCTGGCTGGTGAAAGATTTTGCTGAAATCCAGTCCTTGGGCCTTCCAGTGGTCGATTCCACGGCGCATGTCGAGCTGGTCTACGCGTCCCACCATTTCTTCGAAGGTGCGAAACCCCATCTGCGCCATATATTCACGGACTTCTTCTGCGACAAAAAAGAAAAAGTTGATCACATGCTCCGGTTGTCCCGAAAACTTTTTGGTCAGTTCCGGATCCTGAGTGGCAATGCCCACCGGGCAGGTATTCAGGTGGCATTTGCGCATCATGATGCACCCTTCCACCACCAGAGGTGCGGTGGCAAACCCGAATTCATCTGCTCCCAACAAGGCGGCGATGACCACGTCCCGTCCGGTTTTCATCTGGCCATCGGCCTGCACGCAGATGCGCCCACGTAGACGGTTCAATACCAGGGTTTGCTGGGTTTCTGCCAAACCCAGTTCCCACGGTGAGCCAGCGTACTTGATGGAGGACAGGGGAGAGGCACCGGTACCCCCATCATGCCCGGAAATCGTCACGTGGTCGGCATGGGCCTTGGACACCCCTGCTGCAATCGTGCCAACGCCCACTTCGGATACCAGCTTCACGCTGATTCGAGCGTTGGGATTGACATTCTTGAGATCGTGAATCAATTGGGCCAAATCTTCGATGGAGTAAATGTCGTGGTGGGGTGGTGGCGAAATCAGGCCCACACCCGGTACGGAGTGCCGCAGTTTGCCGATGTATTTACTGACTTTATGACCCGGTAATTGACCACCTTCGCCGGGTTTTGCCCCTTGAGC
>DAIDKJ010000101.1 GCA_027450105.1 Ferrovum sp. | reverse complement strand
ACCATGCAAGGCAAGTGGAATCTGTTTGTGGAAAACCTCGAAGTGCGTTTCACGGTCACGGGTTGCCTGATGGCCATCCCCTTGAACATGCAAGGTGGCTTTCAGCAAACACGAGCCATCAACTGGTACATTCACGGAACCGGCTGGATCGTGGCCCATGCGCACCTGGCACTGTTGGGCTTTTCCACCTTCCTGGAAGCGGCTGCCGTGTATCTGGGTCTGCAAACCATCCTCAAGCGCAAGCTCTATTCCCTCACGCTGGGTAATATTCACTTCTGGCTGTTGCTCATCGGCTTCACCACCTACTGGGTGTCCATGACCATTGCCGGTCTGATTCAGGGCGCCGGAAAAATCTACGAAGTCCCCTACATCGATGTGGTCATGGCAGAACACCCCTACATGATTGCCCGCTGGATTGGTGGTTCCCTGGTGTTTACCGGTAACTGCTTCTGGCTCTACAACATGTGGATGACTGCACGGGAAGGCACTGTGGTTCCTGAGGGCCGTATGCCACACGAACTGGCCTACGAACGCTAAGCCGCCAGCCAACTGAGGAGAACTCATTATGAAATTCAGAGAGTATAAAATTGGCGCCCGTTTCTTTGCCTTGGCATTGGGCGGTTCCATGACCATCACCTTGTTGATGCCCAGTTTTGACATCAACAACGTGACTGCCACCGAAGTGGCGCTGGACAAGCAGCTGTGGGCCGGTCACGAATCCGGGTTCAGCCTGGAAGATCCGTTCTTGACGGGACTACATAAGCCTGTCAAGGTGTTGTTGAAAAACGACCCTAAAACCGGACAGCCCATGGAGCCCACCACGGCCTACGTGTACGAGGCCGGAACCACCTTTCCAGGCGGTATTCTGCACCCCGACAATCTGGGGGCAATCGTCAAGCAATTGAGTCTGGATCGGGGCCATATCAACGAAGCCAACAAGGACCAGGGGGCTGTGTTTCTGGTCAAGCCCGATGAGCAAAAACACTATTACATCGAAAACGCCACAGCCACCATGGGCTGGACTCCCGATGCCGTCCTGAAGACGGCTGGCGATGCCAATACCCAACACGCCGCCTACGGCAAGACGGTTTTCGTGCGTGAAGGATGCTGGTGGTGTCATACCCTGTTGCCCGAACAAACCCAGGATTGGCAGGTGTTTGGCGCGCCACCCATGCTGGGGGACTTCAACGGCGAATCCCCCACAGCCTTCGGGTCGGATCGCAAAGCGCCCGATTTGTTGCATGTGGGCTCACGCAACTCGTCCAAAGAATGGATGATGCTGCACTTCTTCAACCCACGTTTGGTGCAACCTCATTCCATCATGCCCCGCTTTGACTATCTCTGGGGTCCTGTAGATGCCAAGGGCCAGAAAATTGACTTTGACAAGTGGCGCGCAGAGTACAATGAGTACCGTGAAGGAAAACGCGTCACAGCACCGGATGTGCCCATGTACGCCAGCAATTCCGACGCGCGGGCCCTGATCGACTTTGTTCTGACCTTGAAATAAGCGAACGATCGACAGGCCTTAAGCAAACGGTTGATTGGTGGCACAGGCCACCAATCAACCACATAAACAGGGGGAACCATAATGTCTTGGAGTTTTGATGCACCGCTGCGGACCTTGTCCGACAAACCGACGACGGATTACAACGAAAAGCTGTGGGAAGCCGAGGATTTAGGCGGCATCACAGAAGACAACAACGCAGTACCGGCGCCTGTGGTCTGGCTGGTGCTACTTACCGTGATTACGGCTTTTGCCATCACCTTCCCGCTGTGGGGGCAACGTCCCACTGCGGCCCTGTACCAAAGCTATGTGGATTCCATGGACAAGCCGGAGGTGTTGGCCGCCAAGGATGATACGGAAGCCATGGCAAAAATTGTGGCCATGAACAAGGGCACCAGCAAGGACGCCTTACTGGAGCGCCATCCACTGACCATGGATGACCTGCGCATAATTCGTGACCAGGTCAAGGCGCTGGAGGCCAAGGGTGTGGATATGCGCGACTACACCGTGGTGGGCAACCAGGTGGTTCTGGCCAATTTTGAAGGCAATTACCGCCCCGATGGCACCCGGATTCGCCAGCAACCCTGGTGGGACAAGGGCTACACCATCGATATTTTCTACCTGTCCTACTTCTTCCTGGCCGTGTTCCTGATGATCAAACGCCTGCCACCCACCAGCTGGCAGCCTGTTCACGGAAAACACTAAACGCATTCAGGTGCATACATTCTTGAAGGAGTATTGAAGATGATTGAATTAGATTACGGTCCCTTGGCGATTCTGGTGCCCTTGAGTATCGCGTTTATCGCACCGTTCATTTACAGCTTTTTTGTGGACAATTACGACAAGAAGTAATGACCAAACCGTTGCTCGGCGGGCACGGATCAGCGCCTGCCAGAAGCCGCAACCACATGCCACACCTTCTGGTGTGGCATGTTTTTTCCATCCTCCAAACCGCGTAGGATAGATCAACACCATGATGACCCGCCTGCTACCAGCGCTATATGTCGTGCTTGCAGACTACTCAGGAAACCCCAAGCTCGATCTGAGCGTTGAAGGCATGCGCAGCCAGCGGTTTAGTGTGGGTGTGTTTATATTTTTGCTCATTGGTATTCTGGTTTTTTGCGGCATCATTTATGCGGTCATCAAGGGGGCTCATGCCCCGCGGGAAAAAATGCGTCTGGGCGAGAAGCTCATGTTTGCAGCCATCATCATGGGCGTCGTCGTCGCTGTCGTTTTTGGGGCCACCCAGATGGTGTCAGGATACCTTTTCTAAACGCAAGAAGTCGCGCTGGGCAAGCTCTCCAGACAGGTTGCCGAAACAGGTGCTATCATCAGGTGAACGATTGCTGGCCCTCGTCATCTAACCAACAGCAAGTTAAACGACTTTCAAGGAGAATCACATGAGCTTTCTCGATTCGCTAGGGGATGGCTGGACCATCTATCTGTGGTTGATTGTGGGGGGAATGATCATTGCGGCCAGCATTTATGGCATCCGTTGGGCATCACGCAATGAGCAGTTCGATGAAGATATCAAGTATCTGGTGTTTAGCGAGTCCGACAAGGACAAGATGGACCCGGAAGAATACGCCAAAAGCCGCAAGGTACTGGCCGAGCAGGAAGCCAGCCGTGACCGGGTGCTGAAAGCTCAGGCCGAGGCGCGCAATCAGGCCGCATGAAGCGCGGTGAATGGGCTGTATTGGCCCTGATTGCTCTAATGGTGGGGGGGGTTGTAACCCGCAACATGCTGGTGACGGATGGGGCTGGGTCGGGTTCCACCAAAGACCGGGGTATTCCCTTCTATACCACCGCCAGCCCCGAGCTGGCCCGGGCCGGTTCTGACCTGGTGCGTCAAAATCAGTGTCGTCAGTGCCATTCCCTCTGGTCGGTGCGGGACATGATGCAAGCGGTCCCCTCTCCGCCTCTGGATGGAATCGGTTCCTTGCGCGACGAAGCTTGGCTGTACCAGTACTTCTCGGCCAGTAACCCGCAGTCGATTCTTCCCAGCCGGCTCAAACCAGAATACCGCATGCCCTCGTACAAAGATCTGCCCGAAGCCGACCGCCGTACCCTGGCACGCTACGTGGCGAGCTTGAAGGTGCAAGACTGGTATCTGGAAGAGACGCGCAAAACGGAATTTGAAAAGCTCACCGGCAAAGACTACAAACCATGAGAGTTCCTGTCGCTGTACCCGAAAACCGTTTCTCCCGAGCCTTTGTGGCCGTCACCCTGGCGGCGGTCCTGAATCATCTGGGGGACCGCCTGCTGGGTGTCAATATTGAAGTCTTCACAGGCGGTATCGGCTATTTCAGCCCAGCCTGGGTGGTGGACGTATTTTTTCTCCCGGCCTTTGCGGGTCTGGTTCTGGGTCTGTTGTTTGGCAAAGGGAGCAAATGGTTGTGCTACCTGCCACCACTGATCGTGCGTGCGCTCAATTACTACGAAGTGGCCGAAATCACGGGCGTACCCCAGGGGGCATCGCTGATTCCCCTGGGATGGTGGGGTTTTTTTGTGATCCTGGTGATGGAGGCCGCGCTCATCGGGGCCATTCTGGGCGAGGTGCTGGTGAAGAAAACCTATGGCCGGCGCGAGCAGCATCTGGTGTACAAAGATAAAGCCATGCCAGCCCAGAGCAGCGAAACCCCGGACAACAAGCACCCCGGGGCATAAACCAATGACATTAGGCAAGGGCACACGCACGCCGCCCACCTTTGAAGAGCGCGCGCGTCGCAAAAGATATCTGTCGGCCACCATCGTCACCTGCATTGCCGTAGTGATGATCGGCAGCACGATCCACGTCATCGGGTTGGGCGCGGGGCGGATGGAAGACATGCGCAAGATGGCCTCCTATGACCTGAAGGAAGAAAAGACCCGGGTTCGTGCCGCGGGCGAAGACATCACCCTGCAGGAGCGCCATGAACACGGCGAGGCCCCCAATCAGGGCTACACCGTCATCGAGGCCGAACGCTTGCTCACGCGCGAGCAGTGGGAAGATCTGGCAACCCAGATCACGATTCCAGCCGGTCGTTTTACCATGGGAACCAACCTGGAACGCGCCGATTTGCAGGATAAACCAGCCCATTCGGTGATATTGCCGGCCTATGCCATCGACAAGTACCTGGTCACCAATGCCCAATATGCGCGTTTTGTGGCGGCCACCAAACATCGCCCCCCCCTGAACTGGAAAAATGGACGCATCCCCAAAGGGGAACTGCTCTATCCCGTCACCATGGTCACCTGGTATGACGCCCGTGACTACGCGGCCTGGGCCCACAAGCGTCTGCCCACCGAAGCCGAGTTTGAAAAGGCGGGACGGGGCACGGATGGGCGCCGCTGGCCTTGGGGGGACACCATGGATTCCACCCGACTCAACACCTATTACAACGTGGGTTCGGCCACCAATGTGAACGCCTATCCCCAGGGAGCAAGTCCCTATGGGGTGCTGGACCTGGCGGGCAACGTGGATGAATGGACCGAGGATGACTTTTTGCCGTATCCCGGTTCGGTGGCGGCCAGCGATCTCTTCCAGGGCAAGGTCGCCGTGCAGGAAAACGCCCAGGACCGCACCCTCAAACTCTCCGAACTAAAGAAAGTCAACCGCAATTACAAGGTGCTGCGCGGGGGTTC
>DAIDKJ010000100.1 GCA_027450105.1 Ferrovum sp. | reverse complement strand
CCGTCCTGTTCCAGCAGCAAGGCCGTCGGGCAGCCGCCGTTCCACACGGACAGATGTCCCAGCACGGGATCGTAGGACAGCATGATGGCGGCCACATACCGGGGCAAGGGGAGATAATGCCGGAGCGACGCGTTGATTTCGCGCAAAATGGCGCCGATTTCGAATCCTCGTGCAGTCATTTGGTAAAAAGAGCGCGTCAACGGAATGCTTGCCAGGGCAGCAGCCAGACCATGCCCTGCGCTGTCGGCCAATAGTACATTGAGCTTGTTATCTGGAGCACGCGCCGCACAGATGAGATCGCCACTAAACTGCGCTGAAGGTTTGAGAAAAAAACGCAAGGCCAGGTCCTGGATGGACTCGATGCGGCTCATCTGCTGCATCAAACCCAGAGCCATTTCCCGCTCTTCCTGAATCAGTGCCTGGTAATTGAGTAATTGGGTATTTTGCGCCAAAACTTGCGCCAACGTACGCGCCCGTTCCAGCAACACCTCCACCTTGGTGGCCAGAATCTCGTAACTAACCGGCTTGAAGAGATAATCGTCTGCGCCTGCACGCAATCCTTCCAGAATGCTCTCATTATCCGTACTGGCCGAGATGAAAATGATGGGAACCCAGGATTTGGATTCAACCCGGATTCTTTTGACGAGCTCATAGCCCGTCATTTCGGGCATGTAAACATCCACCAGAATGAGATCCGGAAAATATGTATCCAGTTGCAGCAAGGCATCAGCACCGCTGGGTACGGCAAAAACCAGATAACCCATTTTCTCCAGCATGCGAGTGAGAACCGCCCGATCCAGGCGCGAGTCATCCACCACCAGAATGGAGCTTTCCCGGGAAGAAACCGACAGACTCAAAGGCACGAATACGGACTCAATGGATCTTGAACAACTTACCAAAGTTGGCGATTTCCAGAATCTGCTGCACGGTTTTGTTGGGACGCACCAGCGCCACGGTTTTTCCCGCAGCCTGTACCTGCTCCCGCAACAACAGCAGCATCCCCAACGCCGAGCTATCGATATAGTTGACCTCTCCCAAATCCACCTCCAGCGCGGTGATCTTGTCCTGCTGCAAGAGTTGCACATAGGTGGATTTGAAGAGGCGGTGATCGTTGAAATCGAAGCGTCCACTCAAGCGAATCGTGGCTTTGTGATCCAGATTCATCGTTACGATATCCATATCGAACCCCCTAACAGTGAAGTCATCAGTTTACTTGAAGGTCTTGAAGAAGAACAATTTGCTCAGTGAGGTTCTGCAAAGCGCTGCAAGATATGCGCCGCAATCGTCGTCAAGGGCAACACTTCGCTCACCCCGCCGGCTTCCACAGCGGCCCGTGGCATGCCGTACACCACACAGGTTTCTTCGTTTTGGGCGATGGTCCAAGCGCCCGCCCGATGCATCTCGGCCATTCCCACAGCCCCATCCCGACCCATTCCCGTAAGGATGACTCCGATGGCATTGCTTCCGGCATGGCGTGCCGCCGACTGAAACAATACATCCACCGAAGGGCGGTGATGGTTGACCGGAGCGGCCTGGCTGAGGCTAGTCATATAGTGGGCCCCACTGCGTTCCAGCAACAAGTGGGAGTGCCCGGGTGCGATATACACGTGTCCGGGTAACACCCGCTCATGTCCTTGGGATTCCAGTACCGTCATGCGACATAAACCGTCCAGTCTGGCGGCAAACGACTTTGTGAAGGTTTCTGGCATATGCTGAGTAATCAAAACAGCCGGGGCATCGGCGGGCAAAGGCAGCAATAATGCCTTGATGGCTTCGGTGCCCCCGGTGGAGGCTCCCACGATGATCAATTTTTCGGTGGTGGAAAAACGCGGGGAAGGGCTTGAAGAGTGGGCCGGGCGTTCGGGTGTCAGACTCATGCGCTTGACGCGGGCGCGAGCGGCCATGCGAATGCGACTGGCGATCTCCTCGGCATACGCCTGAATTCCCTCGGCAACCCCCAGTTTGGGTTTGGTGATGAAATCCACGGCTCCCAGTTCCAGAGCCCGCAACGCCACCTCGGAGCCTCGTTCCGTCAAGGAGGAAATCATCAATACCGGCATGGGCCGCAAACGCATGAGCTTTTCCAGGAAGGTGAGCCCATCCATTTTTGGCATCTCCACATCCAGCGTCAGCACATCCGGATCGAGCGCCTTGATCATTTCCCGCGCCTGGATGGGGTCGTGGGCCGCCCCCACCACGGTCATGTCCGCAAAACCATTGATGATCTCTTGCAGAATGCCACGCACCAAAGCCGAATCGTCCACAATCAGAACACGAATCTTGCCTACAGTCATCAGAATAACTCCACATCTCCAGCCACATCGGTGCTGCGAATCCGCTCGATGTACTTTTGTTCCCGTTGCACGATCGTATCGTTATGCACACTGCGCAAGCGCTTGACCAGGGTTCGACCTGTCGTGGCAAAAAAATAAACCTTGCGCGGGTAAATGTCCAACAGATCCTGCGCGATCACAGGGATCCGTTCAGTTTGCAGATAATCCAGCACAAAATGGGCATTGCGTTCTCCCACGTTGGCCACCGTAAAACCCCGCAGCACATTGCCGCCCCCAAACACCTTGGCCTCCAGATTAGCGCGCCGTGCGCCTGCCTTGAGCAGCCGGTTGATCATCAACTCCATGGCATAGGTGCCATAACGACCGGCCATGCTCACGGGGGTTCCTGCATCACTGTTATTGTCTGGCAGCATGAAGTGGTTCATGCCACCAACTCCCAGCGATCGGTCCCGAATGCAGGCTGCAACACAAGATCCCAACACCGTCACCAGGACCATTTCGCGGGTAGTGACGTAATATTCTCCCGGAAGAATTTTGACGGCCTCCACATTGAAATTTCGATCGAAATAGCGATTGGGGGAAAGAATTTCTTCAAAAGGTTGGTCTGACATGAAGGAGGTCCGGGGATTCAAGTAGTTCGGAGAGGATGTTTCGGCTGGGCCAAAAACGCCGGATCCAGTTCGTACACCGTTCGCCCCCGCAACTTGAAGTACCCGCGCGCATGATAAAAATTTTCCGAATGTCCGGCATATAACAGCCCTTTATGATTCAGCAAGGGGGCCATGTTCCTGAGGATTTTCAGCTGTGTGTCCTTGTCGAAGTAAATCATCACATTGCGGCAGAAAATGGCATCGAGTCCACCCTGAATCGGCCAGCGGGCATCCAGCAGATTGACCTGACGAAAAGTGACCAAACGCTGAACTTCGGGTCGAATCCGGACCATCCCCGAGTGCTGGTTGGTTCCCTTCAAAAAAAAACGTCGCACCAGGGCCGGTTCCAGTTTTTCCACCTGATCCAGCGCATAAACGCCCTTTTTGGCCGTCTCGAGTACCTGGGTATCGATGTCCGAGGCAATGATCGTGACCGGGGGTGAAAAACTGGAAAAGGCATCGATGGCCGTCATGGCCATGGAATAGGGTTCCTGCCCGGTGGAACTGGCAGAGCACCAAAGGGCGATGGGACGAGCGCTCCCCAGCGCCTGAAGTTGTTGCGCCAGCAAAGTAAAATGATGCGCTTCGCGGAAAAATGCAGTGAGATTGGTGGTCAGGGAATTCGTGAAAGCTTCCCACTCGGCCGCGTTGTTACTTTCCAGCAAGCGCAGATACTCGGCAAAGGTACCGATTCCAGTGGCCCGCAATCGCCGCGACAAGCGGCTATAGACCAATTCCCGTTTGGAATCGGTCAAGGCAATGCCGGCATGGTCATAGATCAGCTGACGAATGCGCTCAAAATCCTTGACCGAGAAGTCAAACTCGCGATTATCAAATGCTTTCATGGATCCTAAAACTCTTGCCAGTCCCCATCCTCGGAATCGTCCATTTTGGGCGGCAGCTGCACTTTACGCTCGGGCCGGCTTCCCGCCGTGCGGGGAGAAGTCGAACGCGAGGGTGAAACCGAACGCGGTTTCACACTGCCCCGAACCTGGGGCGCAACAGATGCGCTGTGTCCCACAAGCCCCTGTTCCTGGTGGCCCAACTTGAACGTGCCCATGAGCGCCATCAATTGTACCGCCTGCTCTTCCAGGGACTCCGCCGAGGCGGCGGCCTGCTCCACCAACGCCGCATTTTGCTGGGTCGTATCATCCATCTGGGTAATGGCCTGGTTGACCTGTTCGATACCGCGGCTTTGCTCGTTGGAGGCGGCTGCAATTTCCCCCATGATGTCCGTCACCCGCGTCACCGCGGTCATGACCTCTTCCATGGTTTTTCCTGCGCGCTCCACCAGTTCGGTTCCTTGATCCACCTTCCCCACAGAATCACCAATCAATGCCTTGATTTCCTTGGCCGCCGCCGCACTGCGCTGCGCCAGATTGCGTACTTCACTGGCCACCACTGCAAAACCGCGCCCCTGCTCTCCTGCCCGGGCCGCTTCTACTGCTGCATTCAGTGCCAAAATGTTGGTCTGGAAGGCGATCCCATCGATCACCCCAATGATATCCACCACCTTCTTGGAGCTATCCCCAATAGCACCCATGGTGGTGACCACTTGTGACACCACATGGGCACCCTGCGTGGCCACATCGTGAGCGCCCTTGGCCAGTTGGTTGGCTTGTTTGGCATTTTCTGCATTCTGTTTGACGGTGGAGGTGAGTTGCTCCATGCTGGCTGCAGTTTCTTCCAGGCTGGAGGCCTGTTCTTCGGTGCGCTGGGACAAGTCGGTGCTGCCCGAAGCCACTTCCTTGCAGGCCGTACTGATCAGATCCGCCGATTCCTTGATCCGCTGGATGATGTCTGTCAACTGGGCCACCGTTGTATTGGTGTCGTCTTTCATCTTGCCAAACACGCCCCCGTAATCCGCATCGATAGACTGGGTCAGGTCACCCTTGGCCAGGGCCGAGAGCAGGCGCGCCACATCTTCCAGGCTGACCGAGGTCTTTTCGATGAGTCCGTTGACCCCTTGCGCAATTTGCAGGAAAAACCCCTGCTTGCCTTGCGCCGCGATCCGTTGCTCGAAATCTCCCTCTGCCGCGGCTGCCACGATATTGCCAATTTCCTGCTCCACGGCGATTTCCGAGGTTCGATCGATCCATTCCACGGCATAACCCAGTTTTTCGCCGCGCTCATTGATGACCGGATTCACGGTCAGGGCAAAGGTTCGCCCCCCCATGAGGATCATGGCACGATGGGCGCTTTGTAACTGTTCCAGCATGTGTGACTGATGACGAGGGTTTTTGTGAAATTCGTCGATGTTGGTGCCCAGCAACTGGTCTGCCCGGAAGTTGGGAAAGGTTTTGCGAATATCCTGC